>JAAFHD010000382.1 GCA_013298245.1 Alphaproteobacteria bacterium | reverse complement strand
GAAGGCGCATATGCGATACGGATTGATCCTGGCCGCGATGCTGCTGCCCACCACCGCCATGGCCCAGTTGGGCGGCTTCGGCGGACCTGCTGGCAGCAGCAGCCCCTTGGGCGGCGCCGAACGCCCCACGGCCGGCGCCCCGCGCGAACGCCCCGCCGGCCTGCCCGGCCTGCAGACGCGCACCGCCCCTGCCATCCCGCAGGCCGATGTGACGCGCGCGATGAACCCGAACCAGATGCTGTTCGACGCGATCGCGCGCGGTGACACGACCGCGGCGCGCGAAGCGGTGAATCGCGGCGCGGACACCAATGCGCGCAACATGCTGGGGCTGACGGCGCTGGATTCGGCGGTGGATCAGGGCCGGCCGGACATGATCTTTTATTTGTTGTCCTTGCGTGGGTCGGCGGGCAATGCGGCGCCGCCGCCAGGTGCAGCACCTTTGCCGCGCGGCCGTGCGGCGCGACCTGAACCGGCGCCGCGTGCGACCGCTGCCGCCCCGCCCACACCGGCGCCGCCTGCCCGGCCGCGGCTTTGGGCCAATGATGGTGGTGCTGCGCAGCCGGATGTCGGCTTTCTGGGTTTTGATGCCGGGCGGCCCTCGGGCGCCGTGCGCGGGGCGGAACCGGTGGAGCGTCGCCGCTCACGATCGTAACGAATTGGGAAATTTCCTCCCGCACGCAGACAGGGCTTGAAGCGGGAAGAAATTTCCCGCACACCCGTGCCATGCGCACGGTCGAAGATATCCTCTCCCTTCTCGGTGGCCCGGATGCGGCCGCCGCCCGCCTGAACCTGGGCACCGAAGCCCTGCGGAAATGGCGGCAATCCCGCGCCATACCAGCCAAGCATTGGCCGGCGATCATCGCCGTCACGGGGCTAACGCTGGATGACATGCCGGGTGCCGAAACGCCCGCCGAGGAAGACGGCGCGGTGCCAGCGGGCGCCACCGCCGCGCTGGTGTTGGCCGATGGCCAAGTTTTTTGGGGTGTGGGCTTCGGCGCGCATGGCACAGCGGTCGCGGAAATCTGCTTCAACACCGGCATGACGGGGTACCAGGAAACCCTGACCGACCCGTCCTATGCCGGGCAGATCATCACCTTCACCTTCCCGCATATCGGCAATGTCGGCACCAACGCGGACGACCATGAAGCGGTGAACCCCGCCGCGCGCGGCCTGGTGGTGAAGCTGGACGTGACCGACCCGGCCAATTACCGCGCCACCGCGCATCTGGATGCCTGGCTGAAAAAGCACGGCCTGTCCGGTATTTCCGGCGTAGACACGCGGGCGCTGACGCAGCGCATCCGCGACGGCGGCGCGCCCAATGGCGTGCTGCATTTCCCGGCCGATGGGCGCTTTGATCTGGACGCGCTGGTGGCACAGGCGAAGGGTTGGCCGGGCCTGGAAGGCATGGACCTGGCGAAGGACGTGACGACGCGCCAGTCCTATCGATGGGAGGGCGGGCTTTGGGCCTGGGGCCAGGGGCATGTGGCGCCGCCCGCGCCGAAATTCCGCGTCGTCGCGATGGATTACGGGGCCAAGCGCAACATTCTTCGTAGTTTGGCCGCGGCTGGCTGCGACGTGACGGTGCTGCCGGCGACCGCGACGGCGGATGAGATTTTGGCGCAGAAGCCGGATGGGGTGTTCTTGTCGAACGGGCCCGGGGACCCGGCGGCGACGGGGGTTTACGCCGTGCCTGCCATCCGCGCCGTGCTGGATGCGAAGGTGCCGGTGTTCGGGATTTGCCTGGGGCATCAGTTGCTTGCGCTGTCGCTAGGCGCGCGGACGTACAAGATGGAACGCGGGCATCGTGGCGCGAACCAGCCGGTGCAGGATTTGACCACCGGGCGCGTTGAAATCACCAGCCAGAACCACGGGTTCGCGGTGGATGAGGCGAGCCTGCCGGCGGGCGTGTCGGTCACGCATCGCAGCCTGTTCGATGGGTCGAATGAGGGCATTGCCTGCGCCGATCGGGCGGCGTTTTCGGTGCAGTATCACCCGGAGGCATCGCCCGGGCCGTCGGACAGCCATTATTTGTTCGGGCGGTTCGTGGAGATGATGGAGAAGGCGCGTGTTTGATCTCTCGGGGCGCGTGGCGCTGGTCACCGGCGGCAATGGCGGCATTGGCCTGGCCATGGCGCAGGGGCTTGCCCAGCATGGCGCGCGCGTGGCGATCGCCGGGCGCAATGCGGCCAAGAACGCGGCCGCGGTGGCCACGCTGGGCGCTGACGCCTTCGTGCTGCAGGCGGATTTGACCGCGCCGGGGGCGGCGGAGAAAGCCGTGGCGGAGGTGCTCTCGCGCGCCGGGCGGCTGGATATCCTGGTCAATAATGCGGGCACCAATGTGCGGCGCCGGCCGGAGGATGTGACCGATGCCGAATGGGGCCATGTGATCGACATCAACCTGAACGCGCTGATGCGCATGACGCGCGCGGCCTATCCGGCGTTGAAGGCTTCCGGCGCGGGGCGGGTGATCAATATTGGGTCCATGCTGTCGCTGTTCGGGGTGCCGTTCAGCCCGGCTTATGCGGCCAGCAAGGGCGCGGTGCTGCAATACACCAAGGCCATCGCGACGGCCTGGGCGACGGAGGGCATCACCGCCAATGCCGTGCTGCCGGGCTGGGTGGATACGGAACTGACGCAAGGCGCGCGGCGCGATGTGCAGACGCTGCATGACAGCGTGCTGGCGCGCACGCCGATGAAGCGCTGGGGGCGGCCGGATGACCTGGCGGCGGTGGCGGTGTTTCTGGCGAGCGAAGAGGCGCGGTTTGTCACCGGCACCGGGATTCCGGTGGATGGTGGGTATGCGGCGGTGGGGTGATGCCCTCGGTCGAAACCCTGCTGATTTTCGCGGCGCTGTCGCTGGGGCTGGCGGCCACGCCCGGCCCCAACATGCTCTACATGGTCACGCGCACGCTGGCCCAGGGCACCGGCGCCGGCATGGTCTCGCTGATGGGCTGCCAGTTCGGCTCGCTGGTCATCATGCTGCTGGCCGCGGCGGGCATCACCGCCGCCTTGTTCGCCGTGCCCTATGCCTATGACGCGCTGCGCATCGGCGGCGCCGCCTATCTCATGTGGCTCGCCTGGCAATGCGTGAAGCCCGGCGCGCAACCGCTTTTCGCGCCCGTGCCATTGCCGCGCGAGCCCGCCGCGCGCCTGTTCTCCGTGGGCTTCCTGACGGCCGCGCTGAACCCGAAAGTGGCGCTGTTCTACGTCGCCGTGCTGCCGCCCTTCATCGACCCAACAGGCAATGTGCTGCTGCAAGGCATCATCCTGGGTGCCACGCAGATCATCGTCTGCACGGCGTTTGACGCCGCACTCGTCTGGGGTGCGGGCGGCGTGTCGCGCTTCCTCTCCACGCGGCCGGGCTGGCTTGCGGTGCAGCGCTATGTGCTGGGCGCGGTGCTGGGGCTGATCGCCGTGAAACTCGCCACCACGAGCCGCGCATGATCCTCGACATCCTCTTCGCCATTCCGCTGTTCATCGGCGGCGTGTTCATCGCGATCTTCTTCACCACGCTGCTGCGGCGGTTGGTGAAGGATACCTTCGCGGCACTCAGCGCATCGGCCTTCCTGATCGCGTTGGCGCTGCTGCTCCATGGTGGTTGGTCGCGGCTGTTCATCGGCGCGCTGATTGTCTTCACGCATGGCGTGGCGTGGTACGCCATCCACCAGGCCGATAAGCGGCGCGGCTTGTGACCGAGATTCTCATCGCCCTCTTCGCGCTGGCCTATTCCGGCACGGTGCTGTTCGCGCTGGCGGGCGCCTTGCGCAAG
>JAAFHD010000381.1 GCA_013298245.1 Alphaproteobacteria bacterium | reverse complement strand
TGGCTCGCTTTGTGGTGCATGGGCATCGATGCCGGCTTCGGCACCGCGCTGATCCTCGAATCGCTCTCCCAGGCTTTGCGCGGGGCGGCTTTTCCTGTACCCGGCGCGATCGGCGTGCAGGAGGCAGGGCTGGTCGTGCTCGGCCGCCTGCTGGGCCTGGAGCCCGAGGTCGCCTTGGCGTTGTCCTTCGTCAAGCGTGTGCCGGATGTGGTGATCGGCCTGCCCGCGCTATGGGCCTGGCATGTGATGGAACGGAACTGACGGAATGAGTGAAGTGATGGAAGCACCGGCGGCGGAGACCGCGCCGTGCCCAGTCAATTCCTGGAACGAGTGGGACCCGCTGGAGGAGGTGATCGTCGGTCGCCTCGATGGCGCGACGATCCCGCCGTACCACATCAGTGTCACTTTCAACATGCCGAAGCTAGCGGCCAAAATGCATCGGTTTGTTGCAAGCCTGCGCTACCCCAGCTTCATGGTGAACCGCGCGACTCGCGAGCTGGAAGGCTTCATCGACCTGATGAAGGCCGAGGGCATCACCATCCGCCGCCCCGAGGCGATGAACCACTGGAAGAAGTTCCGCACGCTGAACTGGTCGTCGCGTGGGTTCACGATTGCCTGCCCGCGCGATGGCTATCTGGTGATTGGCGACGAAATCCTGGAAACGCCGATGGCCTGGCGTTCGCGCCACCAGGAACAGGATGCGTATCGCCCGTTGTTCAAGGAATACTTCCGCGCCGGCGCCCGCTGGACCAGCGCGCCGCGCCCGCAACTGACGGATGAGCTGTTCGACAACAGCTACACCATCCCCGCAAAGGGCGAACCGCTGCGCTATGTCGTGACGGAATTCGAGCCGGTGTTTGACGCCGCCGATTTCGTGCGTTGCGGCAAGGACTGGTTCTATTTCCTGTCCAACGTCACCAACAAGATGGGCGTGGAATGGCTGCGCCGGCATTTGGAACCGCGCGGCATTCGCCTGCATGAACTGCCCGGCATTTGCCAGCAGCCCATGCATATCGACAGCAGCTTCGTGCCGCTGGCACCCGGCAAGGTGCTGATCAACCCCGAATACATCGATATCGAGCGCCTGCCGCCCATCCTGAAGAAATGGGACGTGCTGATCGCGCCCAAGCCCGACCCGGTGGTGGATGACTGGCTGGTGAAGGTGTCCATGTGCTCGCCATGGATTTCCATCAACATCCTGAACCTGGACCAGAAGCGCATTGTCTGCGACGCCAGCCAACCCACATTGCATAAGGCCTTGAGGGATTGGGGTTTTGAGCCGATGCCCATTCCCTTCATGACCTATGGCGCCTTCGGCGGCGCCTTCCATTGCGCCACGCTGGATGTGCGGCGCCGGGGGGGCTTGGAGAGCTACTTCTAAGGGCGCAAAATCTGTTCCGTTGTCGAGACGTTTATGTCAAGCTGGCTTGACAGAACGCCCCCGGTGGCAGCGGTACTCTCCCCAATCGAGAGGACATGACCAGCCGATGGCTGCGGAAAAAAGCGTGGAGAGCCTGAGCTTCGAAGAAGCCCTGGCGGAGTTGGAGGGCATTGTGCGCGGTCTCGAAACCGGCAAGGGCGATTTGGCGCGCGCCGTCGCGGATTATGAACGCGGCGCGGCGCTGAAGCGGCATTGCGAGGCGAAGTTGGCGGAAGCCGAGGCGAAGGTGCAGGCGATCACGCTTGGGCCCGACGGCCCCAAGCTGCGCCCGGTGCAAGACGCATGAACGTCGTCACACCCAGCCTTTCGCAAGCCCTGTCGGACGCCGCGGCCGAGGTGGAGCAGGCGCTCGACGCGCTGCTGCCCATGGCCGAGGGCGATGAAGCGCGCCTGTTCGAATCCATGCGCTATTCCGCCATGGGCGGCGGCAAGCGCATGCGCGCGTTTCTGGTGCTGGAATCGGCGCGGCAGTTCAGTGTGAGCCGCACTTCCGCGCTGCGCGTGGCCTCCGCGCTCGAGATGATCCACGCCTACAGCCTGGTCCATGACGACCTGCCGGCGATGGACAATGACGACATGCGCCGCGGCAAGCCCACCAACCACAAGGCATTTGACGAAGCCACCGCGATCCTGGCCGGCGATTCGCTGCAATGCCACGCCTTCACCGTGCTGGCCGAGGAAGACACCCACCCCGACCCCGCGGTGCGCATCGAGTTGGTGCGCATCATCTCCCGCGCCTCCGGCCCGCGCGGCATGTGCGGCGGGCAGATGCTGGACATGATGGCTGAACAGGCCACCGCACCGCTGGACGAAGCCGCGATCGGCCGCCTGCAAACGCTCAAGACCGGCAAGCTGATCGAAGCCCCGGCCGATGCCGGCGCCGTGCTCGGCAAGGCCGGCTCCGCGCAGCGCCACGCGCTGGTGTCCTATGCGCGCGACCTGGGGGCCGCCTTCCAGATCGCCGATGATATTCTCGACGCCACCGTCTCCGCCGAGGAGATGGGCAAGGCCACCGGCAAGGATGCCGGCGCCGGCAAGGCGACCCTGGTTGGACTGCTGGGCCTGGAGCGTGCGCGCCTCCAGGCGGAGCGCCTGGTGGCGCAGGCGAAGGCGCATCTCGACGGCTTCGGCGACCGCGCGGATATGTTGCGCGCGCTGGCCGACTACACCATTGCCCGGAGGAACTGACATGGACCGCCCCAACACGCCGCTGCTCGACCGCGTGCGCATCCCGGCCGACATGAAGAATTTTTCCGCCGACCAGCTGAAGCAGCTGGCCGATGAATTGCGGGCGGAAACCATCTCGACGGTGTCGGTCACCGGCGGGCATCTGGGCTCGTCGCTGGGCGTGGTGGAACTGACAGTGGCGATCCACGCCACCTTCGACACGCCGCGCGACCGGCTGATCTGGGATGTGGGGCACCAGTGCTACCCGCATAAGATCATCACCGGGCGGCGCGACCGCATCCGCACGTTGCGGCAGGGTGGTGGGCTGTCGGGCTTCACCAAGCGCAGCGAGAGCGAATACGACCCGTTTGGTGCCGCGCATTCCAGCACGAGCATTTCGGCGGGCCTGGGCATGGCGGTGGCCGCCGATCTGAAGGGCGAGACGGACCGGCACTGCATTGCCGTGATCGGCGATGGCTCGATGTCCGCGGGCATGGCGTATGAGGCCATGAACAATGCGGGCGCGCTGAAGTCCAAGCTGATCGTGATCCTGAACGACAATGACATGTCGATCGCGCCGCCCGTGGGCGCGATGTCGGCCTATCTGTCGCGCACGATTTCCTCGCGGCCCTTTATGTCCATCCGCGATTTCATGGCGAAGATGGCGAAGAATTTTCCGGGCCCGATCGAGCGTGCGGCGAAGCGCGCGGATGAATATGCGCGTGGGTTGCTGACTGGCGGGACGCTGTTTGAAGAACTGGGTTTCTACTACGTCGGGCCGGTGGATGGGCATAACCTGGACCACCTGCTGCCGGTGCTGCGCAACCTGCGCGACAGCCAGCATGAAGGGCCGTTCCTGCTGCATGCGGTGACGCAGAAGGGCAAGGGTTATGCGCCGGCGGAATCCTCGGGCGACAAGTATCACGGCGTGCAGAAGTTCAACGTGCTGACCGGCGAACAGCAAAAGGCGCCGCCCGGCCCGCCGAGCTATCAGAAGGTTTTTGCCGCCTCGCTGATCGCCGAGGCGGAACATGATGACCGCATCGTCGCGGTGAATGCGGCCATGCCGTCGGGCACCAGCCTGGACATGTTCGCCAAGAAATTCCCGGACCGCTGCTTCGATGTCGGCATCGCCGAACAGCACGCCGTCACCTTCGCGGCCGGCATGGCGAC
>JAAFHD010000380.1 GCA_013298245.1 Alphaproteobacteria bacterium | reverse complement strand
TGCGAAGACTATCGCGCGGCCGCCACCATCGACCTGGTGCATGATCGCGAAAGCCGCGATGCGCGCGTGCAATGCCCGCTGCTGGTGCTGTGGGGGGCGAAGGGCGCGATCGGCAAATGGTATCGCCCGCTGGAGGTCTGGCGCCGCTATGCCGCAGGCCCGCTTTCCGGCGGCGCGGTCAATAGCGGCCACTATCTGGCCGAGGAAGCACCAGAGGAATGTCTGTCATGGATCACGCCGTTTCTCGCCGCGCGCTGATTGGCGCTGCGCTCGCCACGCCCGCGCTGGCGCAAAGCTGGGCGCCCGCGCGGCCCATCACCATGCTGGTGCCCAACCCGCCCGGCGGTGGCAGCGACTTCGCCGCACGGCTGTTCAGCGACGGCCTGGCGCGCATTCTGGGCCAGCCGGTGGTGGTGGAAAACCGCCCCGGCGCCAATGGCAACATCGCCATCCAGGCGGCCATGCGCGCCGCACCGGATGGCCAGACGATCCTACTGAACTATTCCGGCTACCACGCCGGCAATCCGGCGATGATGGCCAATGCGGGCTTCGATGCGCTGCGCGATTTCGCCTCGCTCGGGATGGGCACGATGGCGCCGCATGTGGTGCTGGTCGGGCCGCAGATGCCGGCGACGCTGGCCGAATTCATCGCACTCGCGCGGCGGAGCACGCTGAACTACGCGTCCTCCGGCGCGGGCAGCATCCAGCATATTGCGGGCGCGCTGTTCAGCCGCGCGATTGGCGCCGAGATGGTGCATGTGCCCTATCGCGGCGCGGCACCCGCCTTGCAGGATGTGGCGGGCGGGCGCGTCGAGATGTTCATCACCACGCCATCCAGCGCGATCGGGTTGATCCATGGCGGCCGCGTGCGCGCGCTCGCCATGGCCAGCGCACGCCGCGCCGAAGCCCTGCCCGATGTGCCGACCACCGCCGAAGCAGGCCTGGCAGGCTTCACCGTCGATGCGTGGTTCGCCTTCTTCGCCCCGGCCGCGACGCCGCTGCCCATCCGCGAACGCTACAACGCCGCCTTCCGCGAACTCGCGCAGGACGACGCCGTGCGCCGGCGCGCACGCGAAGGTGGCGCGACCGTCGCGCCGATGAATCTCGCCGAGATGGACGCGCTGGTGGAACGCGAGGTGCGCGAACTCACCGCCATCATCCGCGCCAACAACATCAGACTGGAATAGCCGGCCGCGGCGCCTCATCCGCGAAGAACAGCGCGGCGTAGAGGCCGACCAGCGGCGCCGCCACGTTCAACAGCGCAAGCCCCGGCACCAGCGCATCCGTGCCGATCGCCAGCACCACCAGGCCGGGAATCATCGCGTCGAAGGGCGTGGGCGTGGGGCCGCGTTTCGCCTGGGCGATGCGCGCCTGGATGATGGTTTCGGGATGCATCAGGACCTCCTATGCGGTCGATGCAGCAAGCGGGGTGCCAGGGGCGTTCGCGGCGTGCCTCGCAATTCGCGATGCGTTCAGCGCGCCAGCCAGTTGCGCAAAGCGGCGGCGACGGCGGGCGGGTCCTCCATCGTCGGCAAATGGCCGCACCCGGAAAAATGCAGCAGTTCCGCGCCCGGGATCAGTGCTGCGATTTCCGCGTGGCGGTCGGGCGGGGTCAGCGCGTCCTCCGCGCCGCAGGCGACCAGTGTGGGTACCGTGATTCGCAGCAGGTCAGGGCGGCTGTCGGGGCGGTCCATGATGGCGCGCTGCTGGCGCAGAAAGGCGGCGGGGCCGATGCGCTCGGCCATCGCCATCACTCCCGCGGCCAGCGGGGTTTCCAGGCGCGAGGCGTGGATCAGCATCGGCAACAGGCGCGGTGTCACGCCCTTGAACTGGCCCATGCGCGACAGCGCCATCAGCGCTTCGCGGCGCGCGCGTTGTTCGTCGGTGTCGGGGCGGGCGGAGGTGTCGAGCAAGGCCAGGTGCGTGACGCGCGGCGCAGCCTCGCGCATCACTTCCATCGCGACATAGCCGCCCATGGACAGGCCCGCCACGGCGAAGCGCGCATCCACGCCCCAGGCGGCATCGGCCGCCGCCAAGGCCCGTCGCGCCATGGCGGCAATGCTGTCATCCTGCGCCAGATCGGCCACCAGCCCATCGGCCGCATCGCGCCACAGCCGCGCATCACACAGCAGGCCGGGCAGCAGAAGCAGCTTTGTCATCGGCGTCTTTCAAGGAAAAGCTTGCGGCGCAGGCGGATTGGACGCATATGCACGCGCGTCGCGGGGCGGGAAAGCCTGCCCCTGCCGCGCCCTCCCCTTCGCATGCGCCCTGGAATTGCGGCGCGCCTCTGGGCCGCGCGGCACCGGCAGTGCCACCAGGCCCCGAGGGGCCGCCACCAAGAAGAGTTCCAATTTGAACGATACCCCAGACCGCGCGGCAGAACCCAGCGCGGAACCCGTCACGGAAACCCCAGCCGAAGCCGTGATGGCGCCGGTCGATCCCATCGCTGTGGCGATGGCCGCGGCGGAGGCTCCGGACGAAGAGCCAGAGGAAGAAGACGAACAGGACGAAGAGCCCGAGGCACCCCGCCCCTTCTTCGCCGATCTCGGCCTGTCGGAAGAGCTGCTGCGATCGCTGGATGACAGCGGCTACAAGCACCCGACGCCGATCCAGGAACAGGCCATTCCCTATGTTCTGATGAACCGCGACGTGCTGGGCTGCGCGCAGACCGGCACCGGCAAGACGGCCAGCTTCGTGCTGCCGATGCTGGATATCCTGTCGGGTTCACGCGCACGGGCGCGCATGCCGCGCAGCCTGATCCTGGAACCGACGCGGGAACTGGCGTTGCAGGTCGCCGAGAATTTCGAAAAATACGGCAAATATCTTCAGCTGAACCACGCGCTGCTGATCGGCGGCGAGAGCATGGACGAGCAGAAGGCCGCGCTGGAAGCCGGCGTGGATGTGCTGATCGCCACGCCTGGCCGCCTGCTGGATTTGTTCGACCGCGGGCGCATCCTGCTGGCCGATTGCAAGCTGCTGGTGATCGACGAAGCCGACCGCATGCTGGACATGGGCTTCATCCCGGATGTGGAGCGCATCGTCTCCATGCTGCCAGGCACCCGGCAGACGCTGTTCTTCAGCGCGACCATGGCGCCGGAAATTCGCCGCCTGGCGGATGCCTTTCTGTCGAACCCGAAGGAGATTTCGGTCTCCGCCCCGGCATCGGTCGCGACCACCATCACCGCCGGCCTTGTGTACGTGCAGCCGCACGACAAGCGCGAGGCGCTGCGCCGGTTGATCCGGTCGGAAGAGGTGCAGAACGCGCTGATCTTCTGCAACCGCAAGGTGGAAGTGGACATCCTGTTCAAGTCGCTGCGCAAGCACGGCTTCAAGGTGGGCGCGCTGCACGGGGACCTGGACCAGTCGGTGCGGTTTTCCACGCTGAACGCCTTCAAGGCGGGTGAGTTGCAGCTGCTGGTGTGCAGCGATGTGGCGGCGCGCGGGATCGACATTGGCGGGCTGAGCCACGTGTTCAATTTCGACGTGCCGATCCACTCGGAAGACTATGTGCACCGCATTGGCCGCACCGGCCGTGCGGGGCGCGAGGGGCGCGCGTTTTCCATCGCGACCGCCGATGATGCGCGCTTCGTTTCCGCCATCGAGAAGCTGACGGGGCGCGAGATTCCGCGCATCGCCGTGCCGGGGCTGGATGAGGTGTCGGCGCAGGACCTGGCCGATGCGGCGCTGCGCAAGCGCGGCCGCGGCCGCGGTGGTGCGCCGGAGCGTGGGCGCGATGCGCGCGGCCGTGGCGGTGAGCGCCGCCCGCGTGGCGAGGATGGGCGT
>JAAFHD010000038.1 GCA_013298245.1 Alphaproteobacteria bacterium | reverse complement strand
CCGCTTCCGGCGCGCCGTTCTCCATGCCGCGCATCAGGTTGCGCGCGCGCCAGACCGGGGCGAACAACGTGTCCGGGCTGTCGAAGGCGCGGGCGATCCAGTCGGCGTCTTCGCGGTGGTGGCCCGCACGGTCGAGGGGGCTGCCGGTATAGGCATTGGCGCGGCTGGCGGGGAAGGAGAGGTCCATTGGCCGCGAATGAACCGGATGCGCGGCCCGGTGGCAAGCGGCCCGCGGTGGTTCAGCCCAGGCTGGTCACATTCATCGCCGCCGGGTGCCAGGCAAAACCCTGGGCTTCCGCGCTGACATGCCCAAGGCCAGGCCAGGAGAAGTGGTAGCTCAGCACCGCATGCCGCTCGCGCGCCACCTGCGTCAGCAGGCGCGACCGGCTGCGGGCGGATTGCGCGGGGTCGGTGTCGAAGGCGAATTCCCACATCGGCCGGCGCAGCAGCAGCACCTGGTGGTGTGCCAGGTCACCAGTGTTCACCAAGGTGCGCCCGCCCGACGTGATGGCATAGACCGTATGCCCCACCGTGTGCCCCGGCGTGGACAGTGCCGTGATGCCGGGCACCACCGGCTGTTCGTCGCGCACCATCACCATCCGGTCGCGGTATGCGTTGAGGTTGCGCTTCGCGCCGTCGATAAAGCTGGTCATGAAGGCCGGGCCGCGCTTGTTGGCGTCATCGGTCCAGAAGCGCAGATCGGCCTCGGCGATCGCGACCTGCGCGTTGGGGAAGTTGCGGTTGCCGGCAGCATCGACCAGGCCCCAGCAATGGTCGCAATGCGCATGCGTCAGCACCACCATGTCGATGGTCGCGGGGTCGATGCCGGCGGCGCGCATATTGGCCAGCATGCGGCCGGTGGTGGGGCCGAACATGCGGCTGTCGGCGCCCATGGAATCGCCCATGCCGGTGTCGAACAAAATCAGCTGCCTGCCGGTGTTCAGCACCAGCACATTCTGTTCCAGCGTGATGCCCTCACGCGGGAGGAAGGCGGCGTCCAGCAGGGCGTTCATCTCGGCGGCCGGGGCAGAGGGGAAGCCGCCAGCCGGCGGGCCCAACGGCAGCGCGCCGTCCGAGATCACCGTCGCCTCCATCTCGCCCCAGCGGAAGCGGTACCAGGCGGGGGCGAGGGTGTTGGCGAAGGGTGCCGCGGCGCGGGCCTGGTGCTGGCTGGCGGCCAGCAAGCCGGCGGCACCGGCCAGCATGAAGCGACGGTTGATGGGCATGGCGTGATCCCTCCTGCGCCCTGTGGGGCAGGGGGATGCTAGTTTTGGCGGCTGGCGCGGTCCAAGCACGAAGGCCGCAGCACAGGAGATCGTGATGGCCGTGGATGGTGCCGCTGCGCGGGAAGCATTTGCTGCCCTGGCCGCCGAATGCCGTGGTCTCGACCAGCCCCGTAATAAGTTGACTTTTCGACCATAAATTCCTATATCAGCCTTGCTGTTTTGACAATCGCATCCGCCCCGCACCCTCTCTCAGGTGATGCGCGCCATGGCCACAAAGGCCCAGCCAATCCGGGCGTTCGGCGCCCCTGGCCCTGCCCGAACCGAATATGTCGCAAACCCACCGCCCCGCCAGGAAAGATAGTAAGACAGTAAGGCAGTAAGGAATTTCGTCAGCCGCACCTGGCGCCGAATTTGTCGCAAGCCTGCGCTTTCACGGCAGCGCCCGCCGATACAAATGCCAGGTCGCATGCCCCAACAGCGGCAGCGTCACCGCCAGCCCCACCATCAGTGTCAGCATCCCGAAGAACAGCCCAGCCGCCACCACCGCGCCCCAGGCCAGCATCACGCCCCGATTGGCCTGGAACACCCGCCATGACGCCGCGATCGCCTCGCCCATCGAAACATCGCGGTCCAGCAGCATGGGCAGCGAAAACGCCGCGATCATCAGCACCAGCAGCGCGAAGCAGAACCCCACCAGGTTGCCCAGCACCAGCAGCCATTGCCCGCCGCGCGTTTCGAACACCTGGGCCAGAAAGCCGCCCAGGCTGTCATGTTCCGCATGCCCCAGCGTCAACAGCATGATGCCGTGCGCGCTCAGCAGCCACAGCAACAGTATCGCCACCAGCAACAGCCCCATGCCCATGATGCTGCCCAGCGCCGGCGATTGCAGCACCCGGAAGCAGTCGCGCCAGGACACCGGCAGCCCTGCCTCTCGCCTGCGACTGATCTCATACAGCCCCAGCGCCGCCAGCGGCCCGATCAGCACAAACCCCGACAGCAAGGGCCACACCAACCCCCACACATTCGCCCCCGACGCCGCGCGCGCAAACACCAGCCCCACCACCGGGTACAACACGCACAAGAACAGGATTTGCGTCGGTGCCGCCATCAGGTCATCGCGCCCCGCGCGCAGCGCGGCGGCGATGTCAGCGAAGGTCAGTTGTGTGTCTCGGGGCGCGGCCCCGGCCAGGTCCAGCGTTGCCATGCCGCAGCGTAACGCGGCGCGGCGGCGCGCGGCATCACGCTTGCGCTATCTGAGCGCCGCGAAACCCCTGCGCGAACAACAGCGCGCGCAAATCCGCATGGTTCACCCGCGCGCGCGCCGCCGCCTGCACCGAGGGCTTGGCCCGGAACGCCACACCCAACCCGGCCGCCAGCAACATCGGCAGGTCATTCGCGCCATCGCCGACAGTCACCGCAGCCTCCAGCGCTACGCCCCGCGCCGCGGCAATCTCCTTCAACGCCGCCAGCTTGGAATCCTTGTCCAGGATCGGTTCCGCCACCGTCCCCGTCAGCTTCCCGCCGCTGACCTCCAGCACATTCGACCGATGCTCATGAAACCCCACCAACTCCGCCACGCGCCCGGTAAAAAACGTAAACCCGCCCGAGACCAACGCCGCATAAGCCCCCGCGCGGCGCATGGTCGCCACCAATTCCCGCGCACCAGGCATCAGTTCCGTCGCCGCCCAGGTGCGTTCCAGCGCCGCTTCCTCAAGGTCCTTCAGCATCGCCACGCGCTCGCGCAGTGCGGCGCGAAAATCCAGCTCCCCATTCATCGCCCGCGCGGTGATCGCGGCAATGCGCTCCTTCAGCGCCTCCTCCGCCGCCAATTCATCCAGCGTCTCCGAGGTCACAATGGTGCTGTCCATATCCGCCAACAGCAGCGATTTCCGGCGCGTCGCCACAGGCTGCGCGATGGCATCCACCGGCGCATCGCCCACCGCGGCGCGCGCCGCCGCCATGGCCGGTTCCGCCGCCAGGTGGATGAAGGGAATATCGGCCGCCTCCCCCTCCGCCAGCCAATCCGGCGTGCCGCAATCGGCCCCCAGCGCGGTCAGCGCCGCGCGCACCTTCGGCAGCAGGTTGGCGGCAAGCGCCCCCGGGGGCGCGACAAGCGTAAGGATATGCGGCATGGCCCGCGTATGATTGGGAAGCGCGCGCCATGCAACCGGCGCTGATCATCGCGGGCCCGACCTGCTCGGGCAAATCGGCACTGGCTGAAGTGGTGGCGCGTCGCTTCGGCGGCACCGTGATCAATGCAGATGCGATGCAGTGCTACGCGGGGCTGCGCGTGATCACGGCCCAACCGGACGCATCAGATGTGCCGCATGCGCTGTATGGCGTGCGCGACCCCGCGCAGGCCGCCGATGTCGCCTGGTGGCGCGAACAAGCGCTGGCGGAAATGGCGCGCGCGACGCTGCCCGTGCTGTGCGGCGGCACGGGGATGTATCTGCGTGCGTTGACGCATGGGCTATCGGCGCTGCCGGCCGTGCCCGCTGCGGTGCGCGCCGCGACGCGCGACGCCCTGACCGCGCGCGGGCCAGCCGCATTGCATGCCGAACTGGACGCCGAGACGCGCGCCACACTGCGCCCTTCCGACAGCCAGCGCGTGGCGCGCGCGCATGAAATTCTGGCGGCGACGGGGCGCGGGTTGGTGGCGTGGCAGCGCGAGGCGCCGGGCCTGCCACCGGCGCCCTACCGCTTCGCCGGCATTCTGCTGGACCCGCCGCGTGATGTGCTGCGCGCGGCGATCGCGGCGCGCTTCGACGCCATGCTGGCGGCCGGCGCGCTGGAGGAAGTGCACCGGCTTTCGCACCTGGACCCCGCACTGCCGGCGATGCGCGCGCATGGCGTGCCGGAGCTGCGCGCGCACCTGCGCGGCGAGATGTCGCTGGCCGATGCACGCATGCGGGCCGTGCTGAACACCGGGCAATACACCAAGCGCCAGGCGACCTGGTTCCGGCATCAAGCTTTGGTAGCCCCGCAGGTTGCGCATAGCATCAATGCGCGATTTGTGGATCAGGCGCAATTTTCGGAAAGTTTGTCGCGCCAAATCGGTATTTTCGTGCAAAGCGTGGTTGACGCGCCCTCCCCCCAGGCGTAGTGGTGCGGCGCAATATCGAACCCCATAGGGAAATCCATGTCCGCGACCACAGCACCCTCGCCCGCCACGACCGAACTGCGCCCCGGCGCGGAGGTCGTTCTTCGTGCGCTGAAGGAGCAGGGCGTCGAGGTTATCTTTGGTTATCCCGGCGGCGCGGTTTTGCCGATTTATGATGCGCTGTTCCAGCAGAATGCCATCCGCCACATTCTGGTGCGGCATGAACAGGCGGCGGTGCATGCGGCCGAGGGCTATGCCCGCTCCACCGGCAAGGTGGGCTGCGTGTTGGTGACGTCCGGGCCTGGGGCGACCAATGCCGTGACGGGGCTTGTGGATGCGTTGATGGACAGCATCCCCATCGTGTGTCTGACCGGCCAGGTGCCGACGCATCTGATCGGCAATGACGCCTTCCAGGAGGCGGATACCACCGGCATCACGCGGCCGGCGACCAAGCACAACTACCTGGTCAAGCGCAGCGAGGATTTGGCGGCGACGGTGCATGACGCGTTTTATGTTGCGCGCAGTGGGCGGCCGGGTCCGGTGGTGATCGATTTGCCGAAGGATATCCTGATCAAGCCGGCGCCGTATTCGGATGCGCCGACGGCGCCGCACCGGTCGTATCGGCCGGTGACGCAGCCGGATATGGAGCAGATCAAGCGCGCGGTGGCGCTGCTGAAGGCGTCGAAGAAGCCGATCATTTATGCCGGTGGTGGCGTGATCAATGCGGGGCCTGAGGCCTCGGCGCTGCTGGGTGAATTCGTGCGGATGACGGGGTTTCCCTGCACCAATACGCTGATGGGGCTGGGCGCGTTTCCGGCCAGCGATCCGCTGTTCGTGGGCATGCTGGGGATGCACGGCACCTATGAAGCGAACCTGTGCATGTTTCATGCGGATGTGATGCTGAATATGGGTGCCCGCTTCGATGACCGCGTGACCGGGCGGTTGGATGCCTTTGCGCCGAATTCGAAGAAAATTCACGCGGATATCGACCCGTCCAGCATCAACAAGAACGTCAAGGTGGATGTGCCGATCCTGGGCGATGCGGCGGCCATCCTGCGCGCCATGATTGCCGCTTGGAAGGACGACACGACCGCGCCGCAGAAGGAGGCGCTGGCTGGCTGGTGGCGCGAGATTGATGCGTGGCGGTCGATCCGCTGCTTGGCCTACAAGCAGGAAGGCAAGATCATCAAGCCGCAGCACGCGGTGAAGCGGTTGTTCGAGATCACCAATGAAACCGGGCGCGATACCTATATCTCGACCGAGGTGGGCCAGCACCAGATGTGGGCGGCGCAGTATATCGGGTTCGAGAAGCCCAATCGGTGGCTGACGTCCGGCGGGCTGGGCACCATGGGGTATGGGTTGCCGGCGGCGATGGGCGCGCAGATCGCGCATCCGGATGCGCTGTGTATTGATGTGGCCGGAGAGGCGTCGATCCTGATGAATATCCAGGAGATGTCGACGCTGGCGCAGTACCGCCTGCCGGTGAAGGTGTTCATCCTGAACAACGAGTACATGGGCATGGTCCGGCAGTGGCAGGAGCTGCTGCATGGCGGCCGTTATTCGGAGAGCTATTCCGAGGCGCTGCCTGATTTCGTGAAGCTGGCCGAGGCGTTTCATGCCCGCGGCATGCGCGCGGAAACCGCCGATCAACTGGATGACGTGATCCACGCGATGCTGGCGCATGATGGGCCGGTGATTGCGGATATCTGCGTCGCGAAGGATGAAAACTGCTTCCCGATGATCCCCTCGGGCGCGCCGCATAACGAGATGATCCTGGGGCCGAACCAGGAGCAGAACGCGCGGGCGGTTACGGATGAAGGCAAGGTTCTGGTTTAAGCCTTCGTTTTTTTGCGCCCCTGTTTTCGAAAGCCTTTCGCATGTCTGATACGCATATTCGCAACGCCACCATCGCTGTGCTGGTGGAGAATGAGTCGGGCGTGCTCGCCCGGGTGATCGGGCTGTTTTCCGGCCGTGGTTACAACATCGACAGCCTGACGGTGGCGCCGGTGGATGACACCGGGCGGCTGTCGCGGATTACCGTCGTGACCTCCGGCACCGACATGGTGATCGAGCAGATCAAGGCGCAGCTGGACCGCCTGGTGCCGGTGCACAAGGTGAGCGATTTGTCGTTGGAGGGGCCGCATCTGACGCGGGAATTGGCGCTGATCAAGGTGAGTGGTCAGGGCGACCATCGGGTGGAGGCGCTGCGGTTAGCGGATGCGTTTCGGGCGCGAGTTGTCGATGCGACGACGGAGAGCTTCATCTTCGAGATGACCGGGAATGCGGAGAAGATCGATGCGTTCTGCGCGTTGATGAAGCCGTTGGGGTTGGCGGAGGTTTGTCGGACCGGGGCGGTGGCGATGGCGCGGGGTGCGCGGGGCATTTGACGACCTGTTGCAATAACATCTCTTTGTTCTTGTACGCCGACCCAGCCGGGAGATTTTGATGAATATCAATCAAAAACGACGCGTCGACTTGAACGATAAATTTACCAGCGATTTAATCGTGCGCGCGTTTCAGGAACTGCATTCTGAAGTTCGACATATTCAGAATCATTGCGTGGCGATAACGGCAATATCATTTAGTGCATATTTCACTCTAATGGCGGGCCTTTATTTCAGAATGGAAATAAATTCTTTAATTATTGGAGTAAGTTGGGGATTAACTTGGTTTTTCGCCACTATGTTTGTTGTATTCTATCTAGTAAATCGGCAGCGACGAGCTGATCTCAACATTCGATTTGTGCGTTTGCGTTTCTCAGTCGCCCCTGTGTTTGAAAAATTTACACCAAATATTATATCAAAACTACGACTTTCCAGTTCTTTATTTTCTTTTTCAATCAAAAACCGCAATAAAAAAATTTTAATGAAAGAAAAAATTTATATACCTGAAATTGACGGATTAATAATAGTGGCATCATTGTTATTTTCATTCGGATTAATCCCGCTAGGATATGGAGTGTATTTGATATCAAACTATGGCGAAACGTGGATGTCTATAGTACCGCTCGGGCGGTAGGGGTGATTCATGTATTGGATAGTGGGGAAGTATGATTAAGTCGAATATTTTATAGATTGTTCAAAATAATCAAGGCCGCGACAAGTTCGACGCTATTTTTGATAGCGTGATGCGACCGCTAGAAAATCAATTTGCGCGACGCGCAGAGGATATTCGTCGATGATGTTCGCCATGCATTCACCTATCGCCATGGTGCCGCGCGCCCGGCGCAGCCGGAGCAGTTTAGCCACATCGCTGTGTGTGTCCGCCAGCACAGCGACCGGGAGCCAAATGGTGTCCGGAATTTGCATCGATCTAGCCAACAACGGCCGCGTCGGCATGCGGGCAAGACGATGTTACCAGCAAATGTACCAAACTCGTGTTGAGCACCTAGCGTTTCAAAACTCGACGTCGCGCGGCGGACTCTGGTCACGCTCGAAGAGATGTGCGTCCTCTTCGCCCAAGGGAAAAGCCATCAGAAGTTCCGCGAAGGACGGCTTGCGTTTCGCCAGCCGGAGATACTCCTCATACCCCAGCACCACCGCCTGCGGCTTGCCACGCCGCGTGATGATGGTGGCCTCGCCTTGCATGGCGGCGTCGACGACTGCCGACAGCCGCGCTTTGGCCTCCTTCAGCCCCACTTGTTGAGTATCGCGCTTCGTGGTGGACATTATGGCCATGTAGCGCGTCGCCTTCCGCAGTCCAACAAAAACCACCCCAGTTGCCATCCCCCGTCGCGCAAGGCACATGCCCGCGTGACATTCGTCTGACCATCCAGGAGGAGCGCCCGAGATGCGCGTGTATTACGACCGTGACGCCGATGTGAACCTGATCAAGGCCAAGAAGGTCGCGGTCATTGGTTTCGGCTCCCAGGGCCATGCCCATGCGATGAACATGCGCGATTCCGGCGTGCCGGATGTTGTGCTCGGCCTGCGCCCGGGTGCCTCCTGGAAGAAGGCGGAAGCCGCCGGCTTCAAGGTGATGTCGCCGGCCGAGGCCGCCGCCTGGGCCGATGTGGTGATGATCCTGACGCCGGATGAATTGCAGGGCGACCTGTACCGGGACCACCTGCACGCCAACCTGAAGCCGGGTGCCGCCATCGCCTTCGCGCATGGCCTGAACGTGCATTTCAGCCTGATCGAGCCGCGCACGGATATCGACGTGTTCATGATCGCGCCCAAGGGCCCCGGCCACACGGTGCGCGGCGAATACCAGAAGGGCGGCGGCGTGCCCTGCCTGGTGGCGGTGCATCAGAACCCCTCGGGCAATGCGCTGGAGATCGCGCTTTCGTATGCATCCGCGGTGGGCGGCGGGCGCGCCGGCATCATCGAGACCACCTTCAAGGAAGAATGCGAGACCGACCTGTTCGGCGAACAGGCCGTGCTGTGCGGCGGCCTGGTGGAGCTGATCAAGGCTGGCTACGAGACGCTGGTCGAGGCCGGCTATGCGCCGGAAATGGCGTATTTCGAATGCCTGCATGAGGTGAAGCTGATCGTGGATCTGATCTACGAGGGCGGCATCGCGAACATGGATTATTCCGTGTCGAACACCGCGGAATATGGGCAGTACGTGACCGGCCCGCGCATCATCACGGCCGAGACCAAGGCCGAGATGAAGAAGGTGCTGGAAGACATCCAGACCGGCCGCTTCGCGCGTGACTGGATGCTGGAAAACAAGGTCAACCAGGCGAGCTTCAAGGCCATTCGTCGGCGCAACGCGGAACACCCGATCGAGGCGGTGGGTGAGAAGCTGCGCGCGATGATGCCGTGGATTCGCAAGAACGCGCTGGTGGACAAGGCGAAGAACTGAGGTTTTTTCCCGAGCATCTTCACGTATCCGGCTGATAGTGGCCGGATACGATCTGCTCTTGGATGGGGCGCTTCGGCGCCCCTCTTCAGCTGGTGACGCCGAAGCGCACCAGCGCCAGCGCGAACGCCATGATGCCCATGGTGATGCCGGCACCACCCAGCAGCAGTGTCCAGGCGGTGGGCAGCAGGGACACGCGCGTTTTCACATCCAGCGTATCGGTTTCCACGCGCCGAAAACGTTCCTCGAAGCGGTCGAAACGCGATTCCAGCCGGTCCAGCCGGGCTTCGATGCGGGCAATGCCGTCGCGCGTGGCGTCGGGGGTATTGTGGTCTGACATGGGCGGTTGTGTGGACCTGGAACGGCGGGGATTCAAGCCCGACCGGTGAACCGCATGATCGTCAGGATCAATCCGGTCACGCCAATCATCGATCCCACGATCGATGCAATGCAGATCGTCATGATAGTCCAGGTGCTGGGCATCAGCGCCAGTCGGTTGGTCATGCCGGATACGTCGATCTCAAGCTTGCGCACGCGCTCTTCAATTTTATCCAGGCGCGAGTCCATCTTGTCCAAACGGGCTTCGATCCGCACGAGGATCACCTTGATCTCGCGGACGTCTGATTCGAGCGCGGCGACGCGGGCTTCCAGCATGTCGCCGCCATCATCGGAGCCGCCGCCGCCGCGCGCAAGTTTTCCGCGTTGGGCAAGAAGGCGCATCAATTTCAGGTCGGGTTCAGGCATCAGAGTCGCCTGCAAAGCGCTTCAGGACCGCCTCGAGTTCGGCATATTGTGAGAGCATCACCTTCTCGACGTTGGCCAACGTCGCGTCGGTCCGTTCAATGATGGCCTGATGCGGTTCAGTGGCGTTGGCCGCAAGAACTGGTTTCAAGTCCCTCAACGCCTCAGCAAGGGCGCCGACGCCAGCTATGGCGTCGGCCAAAATGACAGCAACATCAGCGACGGTGTCCCGCGTTGAAGCGGGCTGGACGATTTTGCCGTCTGTTGCCATCACGCCACCTGCTTCTCCAACAACCCCTGCTTCACCATCGCCTCCGCGATCTGCACTGCATTCAACGCAGCACCCTTGCGCAGATTGTCGCTGACGCACCAGAAGGCCAACCCGAACTCCACCGTCGGGTCCTTGCGCAGCCGCGAGACGTAAGTGTCATCCTCACCCGCCGCATCCAGCTGCGTGATGTAGCCGCCATCCTCGCGCTTATCGAACACGCGCACGCCAGGCGCCTTGCGCCAGGCCGCCAGTGCCTGCGCCTCGGAGATCGCGCTCTCGAACTCCACATGCACCGCTTCGGCGTGGCCGATGAACACCGGCACGCGCACGCAGGTCGCCATCACCTTGATGTCCGGGTCCAGGATTTTGCGGGTTTCCACCGCCATCTTCCACTCTTCCTTCGTGGACCCGTCATCCATGAACTTGTCGATATGCGGGATGCAGTTGAAGGCGATGGGCTTGGTGAATTGCTGCGGCTCCGGCTCCTGGTGCACGAAGCTGGACTTGGTCTGGTGGAACAGCTCGTCCATCCCTTCCTTGCCGGCGCCGGAGACGGACTGATAGGTGCTGACCACCACGCGCTTGATGCGCGCCAGATCATGCAGCGGCTTCAGCGCCACCACCATCTGGATGGTGCTGCAATTCGGGTTGGCGATGATCCGCCGCTTGCGGAATTGCGCCAGCGCATGCGGGTTCACCTCCGGCACCACCAGCGGCACGTCGGGTTCCATGCGGAACTGGCTGGTGTTGTCGATCACGACGCAGCCCGCCGCCGCCGCCCGCGGTGCATGCACCGCCGAGACCGACGCACCCGGGCTGAACAGCCCGATATCCGTGCCGGTGAAATCGAAGGTCTCCAGGTTCTGCACCTTCAAAACCTTTTTCTCGCCCCAGGAAATCTCGGTGCCGGCGGAGCGGCCGGAGGCCAGCGCCACAATCTCGCTCACCGGGAAATTGCGCTCGGCCAGCGTCTTCAGCATCTCGCGCCCAACCGCACCGGTGGCGCCGACAACTGCGACCTTGTAGCCCATGGGGAAAGCCCTTCCATTCGTATTGCAACGCAGCGTGTTTAGGCGCGGCGGGCCTTGGTTTCAACCGCGCGGCATGATGTGCAGCCCGTCGCGCAACAGGCTGACGACGCAGGCCTCGCCAGGCGCCAGGCCGTTGCGGCGCGCAGCATGCATCGGCAGCGTGAAGACCAAAGGCCCACCGCCGGGGTCCGCCACATCCAAGGTCACGCGCGCATCGGCGCCCAGGGCCAGCACTTCCAGCACGCGCGCGGGCACCGGGTTTTCGCGCTCGCCCGCCGATGGGCGGTCGCGCCGGTGCAGCAGCACGGCCGAGGGTGCCACCAGCAAATCCACCAGGCCGGCGGCGGCGGCGCGCGGTGCTTCCAACTCCAGCGCGCCCCAACGCAGCCGCGTGTGCTCGCCCTCATGGCCCAGCACTTCCGCCTGGTAGATGTTGCGCAAGTCCAGCAAGCGCGCGACTTCCGCATTGGCCGGGCGCGCCAGCATCTCGGCCGGCGGCGCGGTTTGCAGCGCGCGGCCGCGATGGATCAGCAGCATGTTGTCGGCCAGCGCCAGCGCCTCATCCAGATCATGCGTGACCATCACGATCGGCACCGACAGGCTGCGGCGCAGCTGCGCCAATTCGGCTTGCAGGCGCCGGCGCGTGGCGCGGTCCACGGCGGAAAATGGTTCGTCCAGCAGCAGCACGGCGGGTTCGCGCGCCAACGCACGCGCCATCGCCACGCGCTGCTGCTGGCCGCCGGAGAGTTCCGCCGGGCGTCGTTCCTCCAGCCCTGCCAAATGCACGCGCGCCAGCAAATCGCGCGCTGTCGCCGCGCGTGTCGCGGGCGCGCGATGCCCCATCGCCGCCATCACATTCGCGAGCGCGGTCATGTGCGGAAACAGCGCATAATCCTGGAACACCAGGCCCACCGCGCGGCGATGCGGCGCCAGGTTCACGCCCGCGCCGAACCATGTGGCGCCGCAGCGCACCTCGCCCTCGGCGGCGCGATGCAGGCCGGCGATGCAGCGCAACACCGTGGACTTGCCCGCGCCCGATGGCCCGACCAGCGCGAGCATTTCGCCCGGCGCGCAATGCAGCGCGACATCCAGCGGCACGGGCGTGGTCGCGCGCAATGTGGCGTGCAGCGCTTCAGGCATCGCGCCGCCTGCGGCCGACGCGGCGCGAGAGCGTGTTGGTGATGCCGAGTGCGACCACCGACACGCCGAGCAGCGCCGCGGACATCACCGCCGCCCCCGCATCATCGAACGCCTGCACGCGGTCATAGATGGCGATGGCGATGGTCTGCGTCTCGCCGGGAATGGACCCGCCGACCATCAGCACCACGCCGAATTCGCCCAGCGTATGCGCGAAGGTCAGCACGGCGGCGGTGGCGATGCCGGGCCAGGCCAGCGGCAATTCCACGCGCAGCAGCACGCGCCAGGGCGGCATGCCGGCGGTGGCGCCGGCCTCGCGCAATGCGGGCGGAATGGCCGAAAACGCGTTCTGGATGGGCTGCACGGCGAAGGGGAGATTGACCAGCACGCTGGCCAGCAACAGGCCCTCGAAGGAGAAGGCGAGGCCGCTGCCGAAGATGTTTTGCCAGGCCTGGCCCAGCGCGGAGCCCGCGCCGAAAGCGGTGAGCAGGTAGAAGCCGATGACGGTGGGCGGCAGCACCAGGGGCAGGGCCACGGCGGCCTCAATGAAGCCACGGCCGGGGAAGCGGCGCGTGGCCAGCAAGCGGCCCAGCCAGATCGAAAACGGCAGCAGGATGATCAGCGTGCCGAACGCCAATTCGACCGAGAGTTGGAAGGCGCGCCAGTCCATCATTCGCCGGGCAGTGCGAAGCCGAAGCGGGCCATGATCTCGCGCGCCGGCCGGGTTTGCATGAAGGCGTAGAAGCGCTCGGCGGCGGGGGTGGCGCGGCGGGTCAGGACCATGCGCTGCATCAGGGGCGCGTGCAGGTTGGTGGGGATTTGCGATGCTGTGCCGCGCGGTTGCAGGGCGGGTGCGAGGACGAGTGACCACGCGATGATGCCGCCCTGGCTACCGCCGGCGAGTGCGAATTGCGCGGCTTGGGAGACGTTTTCGCCCAGCACCAGGTGGGGGCGCAGGCGGTCCCACAGGGCTTCGGCGCGCAAGGCCTGTTCGGCGGCGCGGCCATAGGGGGCGTGCTCGGGGTTGGCGATGGCGAAGCGTTGGATGCGGCCGGCGTCCAGCGCCGCGCGCAGGGCGGGCAGGCCGTCTGTTGCGCGCAAAGGGGAGTTGTGGGGCGCGAAGAGGGCCAGGCGGCCTTCGGCATAGGGGACGCCGCGGTCACGCGTGTGGCCGGCCGTGGCCAGGCGGAAGACGAAATCCTCGTCGGCGGAGAAAAAGAGTTCGACGGGCGAGCCCTGTTCGATCTGGCGCGTGATGTTGCCTGATGATCCCCAGGTGAGGCGCAGCGCGCCACCGCCCTCGGCCGCGAAGCGCGCGGCGATCTGTTCCAGGGCGAATTGCAGGTTGGATGCGGCGGCGACCAGCGGCGGTTGCTGCGCCATCGCGGCGGCGGGCAGCAAGACCGGCAATGCGCGGCGCGGAAGCATGCATCCGTTGCATCACGGATGCCCCGGCGCTGTCCAGTTGCGCGCCTTGTCGGCGTGCCTCGCGCGTGTATGTTGCACCTGCGAGAAACCCTATCGAGGCGCACGGCAATGAAGGTGTTGGTCCCGGTCAAGCGGGTGGTGGATTACAACGTGAAGGTCCGCGTGAAGTCGGACCAGACGGGCGTTGAGACCGCCAATGTGAAAATGTCGATGAACCCCTTCGACGAGATCGCGGTGGAAGAAGCCGTGCGTCTGAAGGAGAAGGGGATCGCGACGGAAATCATCGCGGTCTCGGCGGGGCCGCAGGCGGCGCAGGAGCAAATCCGGACCGCGCTGGCGATGGGTGCCGATCGGGGCATTCTGGTCGAGCATGATGGCACGCTGGAGCCAATTGCGGTCGCGAAGATTCTGCAGGCGATTGTCGCCAAGGAATCGCCGCAGCTGGTGTTGCTGGGCAAGCAGGCCATTGATGACGACATGAACGCCACCGGGCAGATGCTGGCGGCGTTGCTGGGTTGGGCGCAGGGCACGTTTGCGTCGAAGCTGGAAGTGGCGGGCGATACCGCGACGGTGACGCGCGAAGTGGATGGCGGGCTGGAGACGGTGACCATCAAGCTGCCCGGCATTGTCACCGCGGATTTGCGGTTGAATGAGCCGCGCTATGCCTCGCTGCCGAACATCATGAAGGCGCGCAAGAAGCCGATTGATGTGATGAAACCCGCTGATCTCGGCGTGGACCCGACGCCGCGGCTGACGGTGCTGAAGGTCGAGGAACCGGCCAAGCGCATCGCGGGCAAGAAGGTCGGCTCGGTGCAGGAGTTGGTGGACAAGCTGCGCAACGAAGCGAAGGTGATCTGAACATGGCGATCCTGATTCTGGCGGACCATGACGGGGCCGCGATTTCGCAACCGACGCGCAGCGCGATTGCGGCCGGCGCGCAGCTTGGCGAAGTGCACCTGCTGGTGGTGGGTGATGGCGCCGCGGGTGCCGCGCCGGCTGCGGCGGGCACCGCGTCCGTGGCCAAGGTTTTGTTGTGCGAGGATGCGGCGCTGGCCAAGCGCCTGGCGGAACCCACGGCAGCGCTGTTGGTGCAGCTGGCGGACGGGTATTCGCATTTGTTGGCGCCGGCTTCGGCGGCCGGCAAGAATGTGATGCCGCGTGTGGCGGCGCTGCTGGACGTGCAGCCGATTTCGGATGTGGCTGGCGTCGTGGATGGCGATACTTTTGTACGCCCGATCTATGCCGGGAATGCCATGGCGACGGTGAAGTCGTCCGATGCGAAG
>JAAFHD010000379.1 GCA_013298245.1 Alphaproteobacteria bacterium | reverse complement strand
GCGGAAACCGGCGGACAACTGGCCCAGATGCTGCACGCGCTGGCCCCATGCGTCGCGGCCGGCCAGGCGCAGGAAGGCGCGCAGGGCAGCGGCGTCGGGGGGGCTGTCCGCCTGGGGCATTGGTTCGAGTCCGGAATTAATACGGTGTTACCAAAACCCTAGTGGGTGGCGCGCGTCAAGCGAAGATGCGCGCTTGGTTACGATTGCCGGCGCGGTGTGCATCGCTGAGCCGGGGTGCTTCTCAAACCGACAGCCACAAATCGCTGTTGCGCCAATGATGAACATCTATTGACATATCGGCTGCGGCTCCCGACCATCCCACCGCAGGGAGATCAACTGATGCCCAATGTGAACCTCGGCCCCCATTTCGATCGCTTCGTTCAGGAAAAGCTGGCCGAAGGCCGCTTCCAGAACGCCAGCGAAGTGGTCCGCGCGGGCCTGCGCCTGCTGGAGGATGCCGAGGCGGCGCAGCTGGATCGACGCGCCGCCATCCGCGCCGAGCTTGCCGAACGCGCCGGCGACACGGCCGCGATGCAGCCCGCCACGCGCGTCTTCGAAGAACTGCGCGCGCATCATGCGCGGCAAGGCAACGCCGACCCGCATGGCGCGTGACGTCCGCTTCCACCCCGCGGCCCGCGACCAGCTTTTCGCCCTCTACGACCATATCGCGGCGGATACCGGCCATGCCCGCGCGGCCGGCTACATCGACCGCATCGAGGCCAGCTGCCTGACGCTCGGTACCTTCCCTGACATGGGACGCCTGGCCGCAGACCTCGGCCCCGGCCTGCACCTGCACCCGTTCGAGCGCCGCACCATGATCGTCTATCGCGTCACGCCCGAAGCGGTGGAGATTCTGGGCGTGTACTATGGCGGCCGCGACATCGCCGCACTGGCCGAATAGCCACCCATCACACCGGGTGAAAATGCCCATGAATCCGCCGCGCCAATGATGGCCCGACGCCGGGGCAATTCTCCAGGTCTTCAAGCCCCGCCTGGCGCACCCCGCGCGCCGAGCCAAAATGGTTCAGCAGCCGCCGCTTCACCGCAGCCCCCACGCCCGGCACGTCATCCAATTCCGACCTGGTGAGCGCCTTGGACCGCCCGGCGCGGTGGGTTGCGATAGCGAACCTATGCGCCTCGTCGCGCAGCCGTTGCAGGTAGTACAGCACGGGGTCGCGCGGTGGCAGCTGGAAGGCCTCGCGCCCGGCCATGTGGAACCATTCGCGCCCGGCGTCGCGGTCCTCGCCCTTGGCCACGCCGACCAAGGGAATGTCGGACAGGCCCAGTTCCGCCATGACGCCCGCCGCCGCGTTCAGCTGGCCGATGCCGCCATCGATCAGCACCAGCTCAGGCCAGGTTTCGCCATCGCGCGTGGGGTCTTCCTTCAGCGCGCGGGCGAAGCGGCGTTCCAGCACCTCGCGCATCATGCCGAAGTCGTCGCCGGGCTTGGCTTCCTTGATGGAAAACTTGCGGTAGGCGGATTTGTTGAAGCCCATGGCGCCGGCAACGATCATGGCGCCATAGGCGTTGGTGCCCATGATGTGGCTGTTGTCGTAGACCTCGATCCGCGTGGGTGGTTCCGCCAGGTCGAACAGTGCGGCGACGCCATCCAGCAGCGCGGCTTGCGCAGTGCCCTCGGCCAGGCGGCGTTCCAGGGCTTCGCGGGCGTTGGTTTCGGCGTGTTCGACGGCGGCGCGTTTGTCGCCGCGTTGCGGGCGGTGCAGTTCGACGCGGCGGGCGGCCTTGGTGGAGAGTGCGTCGGCGATCCAGTCGGCGTCGCCGGGGTCGTGGGACAGCAGCACCAAGGGCGGCGGCGGCAGGTCTTCGTAGAGTTGCGCGAGGAAGTTGCTCATCACCTCCTCCGGCGTGATGTCCGTCTTGCTGTGCGACAGGAAATACGGGCGGTTGCCGTTGTTGCGCCCGCCGCGGAAGAAGAAGACCTGCACGCAGGACTGCCCGGCCGCCATGTGCAGCGCGACGACATCGGCGTCGCCCACGCCATCCAGGTTCACGCGGCTGCTGCCTTGCACATGGGTCAGGCCGCGGATGCGGTCGCGCAGCGCGGCGGCGCGTTCGAACTCCAGCGTGGCGGCGGCGGCTTCCATTTCCGCCGCCAGGCGTTTCTGGATGTTGGGCGTTTCGCCCGCCAGGAATTGCTTGGCCTGGGCGACCAGCTCGGCGTAGTCCGGCGCGCTGATGCGGTCCACGCAGGGCGCGGCGCAGCGCTTGATTTGATACAGCAGGCAGGGGCGATCGCGCGTGTCGAAAACGGTGTCGGTGCAGCTGCGCAAAAGGAAGACGCGTTGCAGGGCGGTGATGGTCTGTTTGACCGCCCAGGCGGAGGCGAAGGGGCCGAAATACGTGGCGCCCTTGCGGCGTTCGCCGCGGTGCTTGCTGATTTGTGGGAAGGCGTGGTCCTCGCTCAGCATCAGCCAGGGGTAGGATTTGTCGTCGCGCAGCACGATGTTGAAGCGTGGGCGCAGCTTCTTGATCAGGTTGGCTTCGAGCAGCAGGGCTTCCGCCTCGCTGGCGGTCGACAGCACTTCCATGCGGCGTGTTTCGAACACCATGCGGCGCAGGCGTTCGGGCAGGCGCGAGACCTGCGTGTAGGCGACAACGCGCTTCTTCAGCACCCGCGCCTTGCCGACATAAAGCGCATCGCCGCGCGCATCGAGCATGCGATACACGCCAGGTGTGGCCGGCATGGTGACCAGCGCGGCTTCGATGACGGCCAGGCCGCTGATGGTGCCGGGGTCTTCCTCCATGGGGGGGGATGTGCCGGTGAACGGGCGTTGTCTCAAGCCCTGGTTGGGGTTGCGGGAGTTCTCCACCGAATCTGTGGATAACCCTGTGGGTTAAACCCCGGGCAGCGACCTATATCCGCGGCCAGCCGCCATCGTTCACGAAATGCCCATTGCTTGAGCAGAAGGAATAAGCTTTTGTTTTATCGATATTTTCGATAGGGCAACCAGCTTCGTTTCGATTTGATGTCGATCGTCAGGCTTGATCCGATAGGTGCTGCATGGCAGCTCAAGCGTCGGTGGACGAAAAAATTTTCCCGGCGCGGCTGAAGGGCTGTTGTTTCAATCTCTTGTCCGGTCGATGACAACTCCGACACCGGCTGCATCAGGAAAAGCATCCGGTTTCTCGATGGTGACGCGGGCTGACAGCACGCGTGAATCACGCAAGGCGGCGGCGGCGATGGTTTCCGCGAGCGTTTCCACCAGCAGCACATGGCCCTGCGCGACCACGCCGCGCGCGACGTTCACCAATGCCTGATAATCCACCACACGTTCCAGCGCGTCGGGGCCGATGCCGTCGGGCGCGCTTTCATCCCAGACCGATAGTTCGATGCTGATGATGACGCGTTGCGGCGCGGCTTTTTCGTGCGGATGGACGCCCAGGCGCGCGGTCATTTCCAGGCCGCGGACGAAGACGGTGCGGGTGCGCTTCATGCGCCGAAGGCCACGTCGCGGCCGCGCCGGCGCAGGCGCTGGCCGCCATCGATGATGATGACCTCGCCGGTCACGGCGGGCGCTTCCAGCAGGTAGTGCACGGCGGCGGCGATGTCTGCCGGGGTTACGCCGCGTTGCAAGGGGTTGTTGGTGTGGGCGCGATGGAAGCCGTCATCCGATTGCTCGCCCGAGACAAGGGCGATGCCGGGTGCCACGCCGTTGATGCGCAGCTTGGGCGCGAAGTGCAGCGCGTGCATTTCGGTCATGCCCAGCAAGCCGTATTTGGACAGCGCATAGGTGAAGTAGTCGGGGTTGGCGGCGTAGAGGCGGTT
>JAAFHD010000378.1 GCA_013298245.1 Alphaproteobacteria bacterium | reverse complement strand
AGCGCATGGAAATACGCATCGACGCCGCGGCCTGTTCATGCGTGGCGGGGAAGGGCGTGCATTCGTCAAAACTCATGGTGATGGTGCTGCCCAGCAGATGCTGGATTTCGATGCTGCGCTCCGGCGTCAGCCGGTGCTTGGACCCATCGATATGCGATTGGAAGGTCACGCCATCGGCATCCATCTTGCGCAGCGCCGATAGCGACATGACCTGAAAGCCGCCACTATCGGTCAGGATCGGGCCATGCCAGTCCATGAAGCGATGCAGGCCACCCAGCCGCGCAATCCGCTCCGCCCCCGGGCGCAGCATCAAGTGATAGGTGTTGCCCAGCACGATCGAGGCGCCGGTGCTGCGCACGCCATCGGCGGTCATCGCCTTCACCGTGCCGGCGGTGCCGACGGGCATGAAGACCGGCGTTGGCACGGCGCCATGCGCGGTGTGCAGCGTGCCGGCGCGCGCGGCGCCGTCGCGCGCCTGGCTGTCCCATCGGAATTCCATGCGCGCCACATGCCCCCGCGCCGCGCGCTTGGGAAGACAGCGCTACGCGCGCGACCTTGGGGATTGCGCGAGGCCCAGGAAGACCAGCATCGCCTGGTTCAGCCGCAGCATGTCCTCATCGGCCAGGCGGCCGATGCGCGCGCCGAGCTTGGACTTCGGGACAGTGGTGATCCTGTCCACCATCAGGCGCGATGCGGCGCGCAGCCCATTGCCGCTGTCGGGCGTGACGAGCAGCCGAAACAATGGTGCCTCGGCAGGCTCAGTGGTGAAGGCGCAAATCGTGACGGAGGCGGTGGCGTCGAAACTGCCGTCCTGGATGATGACCGTGGGGCGCGGCTTTCCCGCATAGTCCTTGGCGCCAGTTACGGTCCAGATGTCGCCGCGCTTCACGGCATCTCATCAAGCGGGGATGACACGGCATCGATGAAGGCCTGGTCGCGCGCTTCGCCAGCACTGGCGGCAACAGCTGCGGATTGTCGGTGGGCCTCGGCGCGAAACGACGCGGCGCGCATATCGGGCACCCAGATCTGGATCGGGCGCAGGCCCTGCGCGCGCAGCCGGGCGCGGTGTTCGGCCACCTTCTGGCGGCCTGGCTTGGGGCGGGATGGTTCAGCCATGGCGCAGTTACATGTAACGATACCCACGCCCAATGGCGAGGAAAATCCCCATCTGGCGCTCCCGCCCCAATCGCGCCATATTTCCCGATGTGACGCGCCCATGCCGGACCCATCACCATGTTGATCCATGCCACCTGCGTTGCCCGTGCGGGCGCGGGCCTGCTGTTGCTGGGCCCTGCCGGCGCCGGCAAATCCCTGTTGGCGCTGCGCCTGATCGAAGCCGGGTGGTCCCTGGTGGCCGATGACCAGGTGCTGCTGCGCCGCGACCAGGATGCGCTGTGGGCCGACGCCCCCGCGGCACTGGCCGGCATGATCGAAGCCCGCGGCCTTGGCCTGTTCCGCGACGTGCCGCATGCGCCCGCCCGGCTGCACGCGGTGGCGCGCCTGACCGATACGCCGCCCCGCCTGCCCGTGCCCGCGCGGTTTTCCGCCCTGGATGTGTCGCTGCCCGAATTCCCGCTGGACGCCGCGCACCACGCCGCCCCGGTGCTGTGCGCTTGGGCCTTGCGCGCCGCGCGCGGCGAAGCGGCGCAAACCAGCGGGGCCTTCGCGCCATGAAGCGCCCTGTTGTCATCGTCACCGGCCTGTCCGGCGCCGGCCGCGCCACCATGCTGAACATGCTGGAGGACATGGGCTTCGAGACGGTCGATAACCCGCCCCTGACCTTGCTCGAATCCGCGCTGGGCGATGGCGCGCTGCCCATCGCCGTAGGCGTGGACACCCGCAGCCGCGGCTTCGCGCCCGAGGCACTGCTGGTCATCCTGGAACGCCTGCGCCTGCGCCCGGACCTGGACCCCACCTTGCTGTTCGCCACCGCCGACGAATCGGTCCTGCTGCGCCGCTATACCGAAACGCGCCGCCGCCACCCGCTGGCGCCGGGCGGCTCGCTCGGCACCTCCGTGCAGGACGGCATCACGCGCGAAACCGGCCTGTTGGCGCCTCTGCGCGCCGCCGCCGACCTGCTGGTGGACACCACCGACCTGCCCATCCCCGCCCTCCGCCAGCATCTGGAACGCCGCTTCCGCCAGGCCGGCGGGCCGGGCCTCGTCGTCACCATCATGTCCTTCGGGTTTCCGAAAGGATTGCCGCGCGAAGCTGACCTAGTGTTTGACCTGCGCTTCCTGTCCAACCCGCATTACGTGGATGCCCTGCGCCCGCTGACCGGCCAGGACCCGCGGGTGGCCGCGCATGTGCAGGCCGACCCAGCCTTCGCCCCCTTCTGGGCGCATCTGACCGGCATGCTGGACGGCCTGCTGCCCGCCTATCAGGCCGAGGGCAAGAAATACCTGACCATCGCGCTGGGCTGCACCGGCGGGAAACACCGTTCCGTCGCGACCGCCTGCGCGCTGCACCAATACATTTCCAACATGGCAGACGCGCCACAGCGTCAGGTTGAACTGGTTCACCGGGAATTGCCGGAAACCCCGCGCGGCGCTAACACGCCGTTACAGGGCATCGAAATACCCCCCCCAACGCCCCATATGGCCAAGGCCGAATGACACCCTTTCCATCGCAGGACCGCCAATGATCGGTCTCGTTCTCGTCACGCATGGGCGCCTCGCCGAGGAGCTGCGCCTGGCCATGGAACATGTGGTCGGGCCGCAGCAGGGCGTGGCCACAGTGTGCATAGGCCCCGATGACGACATGGCCGGCCGCCGCACCGACATCCGCGAATCGATCGGCGCGGTGGACCAGGGCGATGGCGTGGTGGTGCTGACCGACATCATCGGCGGCACGCCCTCGAACCTGGCCAGCAGCCTAGCGAACGGCAAGGTGAAGGTGCTGGCCGGCGTGAACCTGCCCATGCTGGTGAAACTGGCGAAAATCCGCGGCAGTGAACCGCTGGTTGCGGCGGTTGACCATGCGGCCGATGCTGGGCGCAAATACATCACGCATTGCGTCGAACAGGCGCATCACAAGGACGACTGCTAGTGTCCTGAACCAGCAGTTCGCTGTAGCAGCGAACTCCAGTTTCACGCCACTAGCCCTTTGTTTTTGCAGCGTGCCGACCGTTCAGAAGTTCTCCGGCTTCGCCTGCGAACTTCGGAACCGGCACACTAGGGGGGGTAACGCGTGGCGGACCAATCGCTTCCGGCCAGCACTGACGGGCCAGGGGCGCATGTCCTTCGCCGCCGGCTGACCATCCTGAATTCCCGCGGGCTGCACGCGCGCGCCGCCGCCAAGCTGGTGGGCGTGGCGGAGCGCTTCTCCGCGCATCTGATGGTCTCGCGCGATGGCAATGCGGTGCCGGCGGTGTCCATCATGGGCCTGATGATGCTGGGCGCCGGCCAGGGCAGCGAGGTGGAAATCACCGCCGAAGGCTGGGACGCCAAGGAAGCCATCGAAGCCGTGGCCGCGTTGATCGAGGCGAAGTTCCATGAAGACTGACGCCAAGCGCATCCGCAAGCTGAAGGAAACGGTGTTCCGCGGCATCGCCGTATCGCCGGGCGTGGCGATCGGCCCGATCTTCGACACCACCGAACCGCCCGCCGAAGCCCCCCGCCGCGACATCAAGGCGGACGCGGTGGAGACCGAGCGCGACCGCCTGGCCGCCGCCGCCGCCACCGCGCGCAAGCAGGTGACCAAGCTGAAAACGCGCCTGTCCGTGCTGCCCGAGGAAGCGCAGGAGGAACTGGCCCCCCTGCTGGATGCCTATGTGCTGATGCTGGGCAATT
>JAAFHD010000377.1 GCA_013298245.1 Alphaproteobacteria bacterium | reverse complement strand
CTGAATGTGCGTGACCACATCCAGCACGGTCTGATTGGTCTGCGCGGGCACCTGGTATTCCACCGGCCCATCACTGCGTGCGACCTTGACGGTCAGGGATTGCTGCATGACGCTCAGGCTAGCAAGTCTTGTATCAGACACAAGAGAGGATCGCCGATGGACACGCACACCACCACCCGCACCCGCGGCGCCGACCTGGTCTGGGCCGCGCTCAAGGCCGCTGGTGTCAGCCGCGTGTTCAGCCTCTCGGGCAATCACATCATGGAGGTGTTCGACGCCGCGTTTGATGACGCGACCAGCGGGCGCATCCCCTTCACGCATGTGCGGCACGAGGCGGCGACTGTGCACATGGCCGATGCCTGGGCGCGCCTGACGGGTGAGGTCGGCGTCGCACTCGTCACCGGCGGGCAGGGGCACACCAACGCGGTCGCCGGCCTGCCGACCGCGCTGGCCGGCGAGGTGCCGGTGCTGCTGCTCTCAGGCCATGCGCCGACGAACGAATTGGGCCTCGGCGCCTTCCAGGAAACCCCGCAGGTCGAGACCGCCGCACCGCTGTGCAAGGCCGCCTGGATGGTCACGCGCGTGCAGGACATCCCCAGTGCCATCGCGCGTGCCGTGGCCATCGCGAAGGAAGGCCGCCCCGGCCCCGTGCATCTCTCCCTGCCGACCGACGTGCTGGAGGCAGAGGGCAGCGCGCCCATCGTGCCGCCCGCGCCGCGCGCCATGACACTGGCGCCGGAAACCGCGGACGCCATCGCCGCACTGATCGCGCGCGCCGAACGGCCTTTGCTGTGCGCTTCAGGCGCGCTGAACACGCCCGCCGGCCGCGCCGCGACCACAGCACTGGAGGCCGCGACCGGCCTGCCGATCCTGTTCATGGAAAGCCCGCGCGGCCTGCGCGACCCAACGCTGCGCGCCGCCGGCCAATGCTTCGGCCAGGCGGATCTGGTGGTGCTGCTGGGCAAGCAGATCGACTTCACGCTCGGCTTCGGCCGCACGCCGCCCTTCAGTGCGGCCGCACGCTGGGTGCTGATCGAGCCCGATACGCGCATCATCGACCGCGCGCAGACATTGCTGGGCGATCGCATCGCGCTGGTCGCGCAGGCCGCACCCTTGGCCGCGGTGCAGGCCTTGGCCGCGCGCGCGAAACCAGCACCCGCCGCATGGGCAGCGACCTTGCGCCACCACGCGGATTTCCTGCCACCCGAATGGAGCACCATGGCACCCGCATCACCGGTGCCGGCGCAGCATATGGGCCAGGCGGTGCAGGCCGCATTGCGCGACGGCGATGTGGTGATTTCCGATGGCGGTGAGATAGGGCAATGGATGCTGGCGATGCTGCGCGCGCCGGCCGGTGGCGCGCGCGTCTCCAACGGTGTTGCCGGCGCGATCGGGTCATCGATTCCCTTCGCCATCGCCGCCAGCGCGGCGCGCCCGAACAACCGCGTCATCGCCTGCATGGGCGATGGCACCTTCGGCTTCCACATGGCCGAATTCGAGACCGCCATTCGTCACCGCCTGCCCTTCGTCGCGGTCATCGGCAATGACGGCAACTGGAACGCCGAGCACCAGATCCAGATCCGCGACTATGGCGCCAACCGCACGCATGGCTGCGGCATGCTGCCCGGCACGCGCTATGATCTGGTGGTGGCGGCACTCGGTGGCCACGGCGAATTCGTCGAGCGCAGCGAGGACCTGGCACCCGCGCTGGCCCGCGCGCTGGCCAGCGGCAAGCCCGCCTGCGTCAATGTCGTGATCCAGGGTCAGCCTGCGCCCACCATCCGGATCGAGGCGTAGCGTGCGATCGCCTTGGCCGCCGGCCAAGGCGTGAATCGCCCGCGCAAAAACTACTCCGCCGCCATCGCCACGCCGCGCAGGCTGCCCCACGCTCGGTCCAGCGCCTGACCGAAGCGCGCGCACATCTCGGCGATGTCCGCTTCGGTCATGATCAAGGGCGGCGTGAAGGCGATGCGATCACCGATCGCGCGGATGATCAGCCCGTGTTCCTCCGCCGCGTTCATCACCGCGATGCCGGCCTTCGCCTTCGGGTCAAACGGCGTGCGCGTGGTCTTGTCGGCCATCAATTCCACACCCGCGATCAGCCCCACGCCGCGCACATCGCCCACCATCGGATGGTCGCGGAACGCGCCCAGGCCGTTCAGGAAAGCAGGCGACACGCCACGCACATGGTTGACGATGTCGCGCTCCTCGTAGATCGCCAGCGTCTCCAGCGCGACGGCACATGCAACGGGGTGCCCGCCATAGGTGAAGCCATGCCCGAAGGTGCCGTTGCGCTTGCTGCCTTCCAGCAGCGATTCGTGCAGCTCGTCGGAAATGATGGTCGCCGACAGCGGCTGGTAGCTGGCGGTCAGCTGCTTCGCGCAGGCGATGATGTCGGGGCGCAGCGCATAGGTGTCGCTGCCCCACATGTTGCCGGTGCGCCCGAAGCCGCAGATCACCTCATCGACGCAGAACAGGATGTCGTGGCGCTTCAGCACCGCTTGGATCGCTTCGAAATATCCTTCCGGTGGTGTCAGCGCGCCGCCACCACCCTGCACCGGTTCGGCGAAAAACGCGGCGATGGTGTGCGGGCCTTCGCGCAGGATCACATCTTCCAATTCGCGCGCCATGCGGGCTGAAAACGCCAGCTCCGTCTCGCCCGGTTCGGCGGCGCGATAGGCATTCGGATTGGACACATGCAGGAAGCGCCCGCCCAGCGGCAGGTCGAAATCCGCGTGCATATGCGGCTGCCCCGACAGCGACGCAGTGGCCACGGTATTGCCGTGATAACCGCGGATGCGCCCGATGATCTTCTTCTTCTCGGGCCTGCCGCGAACATTGTTGTGGTACCAGACCACCTTGATCGCGGCGTCATTGGCTTCCGAGCCCGAGCACTGGAACATCACATGCTTCAGGCCATTGGGCGCCATCGCCGCCAGCTTCTCAGCCAGCAAAACACTGGGCTCATGCCCCTTGCCGAAGAAGGTGTGGTAATAGGGCAGCTTCAGCATCTGCTTGTACGCCGCTTCCGCCAGGCGCTTTTCCGAAAAGCCCAAGCTGGCGCACCACAGCCCGGCCATGGCTTCAATGTATTCGCGCCCCTCGCTGTCGCGCACGCGCACGCCATTGCCCTCCACCATGATGCGCCCGCCCTGCTGGTGGAAGGTGACCATGTCGGTCTGCTGGTGCACCAGGTGGGCGATGTCGGCTTCGTGCAGGTGGTTGGGGCGCATGGTTGATCTCCTTCCAGCCCAGCCTGGACCCGCTCACCCTTGCAGGACAAGCCACTTTCCCAACATGCCGCTGCGTGATCGGGATCGTCTGGTTCAAGCGCGACCTGCGGCTGGAAGACCACGCCGCGCTGCATGCCGCCGCGGCCGGCCGCATGCTGGCGCTGCATGTCGTCGAGCCGGAATACTGGCGCCTGCCTGATGCGTCGTTCCGGCAATGGGCCTTCACGCGCGGCGCGGTCGCGGATCTCGCGGCGCGGCTGCCCCTGGTGATCCGCTGTGGCGATGTGGTGGCGGTGCTGGAAGCGCTTCGCGCGCGGCACGGTGCCGTCACCCTCTACAGCCATGAGGAGACCGGCAATCTCTGGACCTATGCGCGTGACCGCCGCGTCGCCGCATGGGCGCGCGCGCATGGCGTGGCCTGGCACGAATTCGCGCAACATGGGGTCTGGCGCGGCATGCGCGACCGCGACCGCTGGAGCGGTTTTCACAACCGGCTGATGCAGGCCGCACCCTTGCCCGTGCCAGGGATGCGCTTCGCCGACGAGCCCTTGGGCCAGCT
>JAAFHD010000376.1 GCA_013298245.1 Alphaproteobacteria bacterium | reverse complement strand
GCTCCGCCAGCCACAGCACTTCGACGCCGAGTTCGTCGCACAGCCGTGCCTCGGCGAGGGATTCCTGGATGATGTCCTGGTCGCGCGCGGGGTCGCGGCTTTCGGGGAACAGGAAGTTGCTGAATCGCAGCATGGCGGGCCTCCGGACTGGGGGAAGCCTGCGATGGAAGTGCCTGCGCGTCTACCATTGCGTGATGCCCCCCACGCGATGGTAGCGTGGCGCCATGCCGCATCGCCGCACGCTGCTTGCCATGCTCGCCCTGCCCGCGATCGCGCGGGCGCAGGAGCGGCCGATCCAGCTGTTCGTGGGCTTCGCGCCGGGCGGCAATATCGACCTGGCCGCGCGCATGGCGGCACCCTTTCTGGAACGCGCGCTGGGTGCGCAGATCATCGTGGTGAACCGCCCCGGCGCGGGCGGACTGATCATGCTGAATGACCTGGCGGCCGCGGCGCCGGATGGGCGCAGTGCGGCGCTGGTGTCCTTCCCCGCACTGGTCACGGCGCTGTTCGACAACACGCCGCGCTATCGGCTGGATAGTTTTGCGTATGCGGGCCTGCTGACGGATGAACCCTACACGCTGTTCGTGGCACCCAATGCGCGTTGGCGGACCTTGCGCGAACTGGTGGAAGACGCGCGCGCCAGGCCGGAGGAAATCACCATCGCCGGCGCCGGTGCCGGCAGCGCGCCACACCTGGCGACGATGCAGTTGGAAGCGGCGGCCGGCGTGCGCTTCACCTGGGTGCCCACGCCTGGTGCGGCGCAGGCGGTGCAGCTGGTGCAAGGCGGGCATGTTGCGGGCAGTGTTTCCACCGTGTCGCTGACGGTGCGCGCGCATAATCAGGGCGCGCTGCGTGTGCTGGGGCTGATGGAGCGCGAGCGTTGGGACCGCGCGCCTGACATCGCCACTTTTGCCGAGAATGGCTACCCGTTGGCGGCTGGTTCCGCGCGTGGAATCGCACTGCGCGCAGGCGTGCCGGATGCGGTGCTGCGGCGCTGGGAAGATGCGGTGCGCGACGTCGCGCACAACGCCGAATTCCGCGCCGCCGCGGAACGCGATTTCGTGGTGGTCCGCCACATGGATCGCGCGACGATGACCGCCTTCGTGCAAGCACAAGCCGCCGAGTATGGCGCGATGTGGCAGCGCAATCCCTGGCGGCGATAGCTACTCGGCGGTGGCGCCGGAAATGCGCACGGCCTCGGCCCATTTATCCACTTCCGCGCGCAGGAAGGCGGGGAAGGTATCGGGGCCGATGGTGCCGGGTTCGATGCCCATGCCGCGCAGGCGCGCGGCCTGGTTGCGCGTGGCGGCCAGCACCGTGTCGGCGACGCGCTGCACCATGGCGGGCGGTGTGCCGGCGGGCGCCATCAGGGCCTGCCAGGCGACGGCCTCGAAGCCCGGCCAGGTTTCCGCAACCGTGGGCAGGTCCGGCCAATCCGCCAGGCGCTGCGCGGTGGAGATCGCGATCGCGCGAATGCCGCCAGCGCGAATTTGCCCGGCCGATGGCGGCAGGTTTTCGAAGGTCGCCTGGATGCGGCCCGACAGCAGTTCGGTGATCGCCGGCGCGCTGCCGCGAAACGCGATATGCACCGCCTGGAAACCCGCGCGATGGCGCAGCATTTCCATCGCCAGATGCGGCAGCGTGCCGATGCCCGCACTGCCATAGGTGATGCCCTGTGGCTGCGCGCGCGCCCAGTCCAGGAATTCCGAAAAGCTGCGCGCGGGCACGGAGGGGTGCACGCACAGCACATTGGGCACCAGGCCCAGCACCGCCACTGGCACGAAGTCTCGCAAGATGTCGAAGGGCAGGCGGCGATACAGCGTGACATTGGCGGCATGCGCGGCCGCGATGGTCAGCCAGGTGGCGCCATCAGGTGCTGCGCGCGCGACCAGCTCCGCGCCCAGATTGCCGCCGGCGCCGGTGCGGTTTTCCACGACCGCGTTGATGCCGAGTGCCTCGTGCAACGCTTGTGCTGCGAAGCGCGACAGCGTGTCCGACGCACCGCCCGGCGCGTAGGGGCTGATGATGCGCAGCTGCTGTGGTTGCGCCGCCGCCGGCAGTATGGGGGCGGCCAGAATCAGGCGTCGTGTGGGCATGCGTCGTCTCCCGTTTCGGCAAGCCTGGGGCACGTGGCGCGGTCCGCGCAAGGCTTCAGGTTTTGGCAACTTCGCGGGGGTAGAAGGGTGGTCCCTGTCCACGAGAAGCGTGGGCGCCGGCGTTGGACCCCGCGGCAGCCGCGGCCGAACGCGCCCCCAACAGGGTGCCCCCTTCATGACGATCGACCCCTGGCAACGCCTGCCAATGGCTGGCCAAGTGCGGCTGGAAGCGCGTCTTCCCGGCCAGAATATCGCCGCGCTGCACGCCATCGCGCGCGCCCGCATGGCCAGTCTGCGCGAACAATTATTGGCGCCGCATGCCGTGCACGAAGACCTGGTCGCCGCTATCGAACGGCGTGACGCCGCCGCGCGCGACCTGGCCGTGCGCGAAACCATGCTGGTGACCGGCCAACAGGAATTGCGCGACATCCAGGACGGTTTTTCGCAGGTCGACCGCGACGGCGTGCTGATCGCGCCCAGCTGGATGGGCGATGCCTATGCCCGCGTGCAGATCGACGGCTGCGCGCTGACACGCTGGCAAATGCTGGCGGGCGAACGCCTGACCCGCCTGGGGCCGGCCGTGCTGGCGCTGGAAAACGCCATGCCCACAGACCGCGCCGATTTCGAAGACGCGCGCGCCGCACGCATCGCCGCCCTGGTGCGCAAACTGAACGACCAGCACGGCTTCGCCTGGATCACGCCGCCCACCGCCGACGACACGGCCTGCCCACCCGCCATCCGCGCCGCCACATTGCTGGCCACCAACGGCACCGGCTGCAGCGCCATGATGCGCTGGCGCCATGACGGCGAAACCGGCCAGGAACACCTCTCCTGGACACTGCACGAAGGCGAAGCACGCCACGACGGCAACGCCGAACAGCTCGGCGTGCAACGCAGCCTGCAACACCTCAGCCTGGCCGCTTGACGGCCAGCGGGGCTGGCCTATCCGTGGGCGAGAGCGCGTGATGGGTGGGTGGTCTTCAGAGGGGGCGTTGCCCCCTCCGAACCTCCCCCACCAGGGGTCAACGACCCCTGGACCCGGTGTGGGTTATGGCAAGGTTTGGGGAGGGGGCATGGCGTCCCCCGGATCAAGGTTGCGACCTTGATGCCCCCTCCCCAAACCTTGCCAAGACTCATGGGTTCCAAGGGCCTTTCGGCCTTTGGTGGGGGGAAGTTTGGAGGGGGGCAAAGCCCCTCTCCAAGGCCACCCGCGCAACACGCGCACCAGACCACGGAAGGACATAGCGCGCATGGTTGCAGGCAAGCCGCTTGAGGGGTTGTTGGTGGTGTCGATGGAGCAGGCTGTTGCTGCGCCGACGTGTTCGGTGAAGTTGGCGGATGCGGGTGCGCGGGTGATCAAGATTGAGCGTGCGGAGGGTGATTTTGCGCGCGGGTATGATCGGGCGGCGAGGGGGCTTTCGACGTATTTTGTGTGGTTGAATCGGGGGAAGGAGAGTGTGTGTTTGGACATTAAGGCCGAGCGCGACAAGGCGTTGTTGGCGGCGTTGTTGGCGCGGGCGGATGTGTTCATTCAGAATTTGGCGCCGGGTGCGATGGCGCGGGCGGGGTTTGGCAGTGCTGAGTTGCGGGAGCGCAATTCGCGGCTGATTACCGTGGATATTTCTGGGTATGGGGAGGAGGGGGAGTACGCGAAGATGAAGGCGTATGACCTTTTGGTGCAGGCGGAGAGTGGGCTTGCCAGTGTGACGGGGCG
>JAAFHD010000375.1 GCA_013298245.1 Alphaproteobacteria bacterium | reverse complement strand
GGCCGAGGCCGGGTCCTTCACCCATGCGGGTGAAACCCTGAACCTCAGCCAATCCGCGGTGTCGCGCCAAATCCAGGCGCTGGAAGAATCGCTCGGCGCACACCTGTTTCACCGCCACGCCCGCGGCCTGATCCTGACCGAATCGGGCGAGACCCTGAACCGCACCGTGCGCGACGTCTTCGCCAAACTCGCGATGACCGAGGCCCTGCTGACCGAGGGCCGCGAACGCGCCGCCGGCCGCCTGAAAATCACCACCACCGCGGGCTTCGGCGCGGCCTGGCTCGCACCCCGCCTGCACCGTTTCCTGGACCTCCACCCGGAGGTCTCGGTCACCGTCCTGCTCGACGACGCCGACCTGGATCTGGCCATGCGCGAGGCCGACGTCGCCATCCGCATGCACGCGCCGAAGCAGCCAGATTTGATCCAGCGGCACCTGGCCAGCTTCGAATGGAAAATCTACGGCGCGCCGGAATACCTGAAGGAACACGGCATGCCCGCGCGCCCGGAGGACCTGGACGCGCACCGCCTGATCGTGTGGGGCGACTATCGCTCCCCGGTCGATGGCATCAACTGGCTGGCCGAAGTGGGCCGCCGCAACGGCACAACGCGCCGCCCCGCGGTCGAGATCAATTCCATGACCGGCATCGTGGGCGCGGTGCATGCCGGCCTCGGCCTGGCCGCGCTGCCGGCCTATATCGAACAGGGCCTGGAAGGCCTGGTGCAAGTGTTGCCCGACCTGAAGACCCCCAGGGTCAACGCCTACTTCGTCTATCCGGAGGAGATGCGGAATTCCAAACGCGTCTCCGTCTTCCGCGACTTCCTGGTGGCCGAGCTTGCCGCCGGCGCTTGATCACACTTCCGTGACAGGGCTGGCCGCGGATGCATGCGGTGCACGCATGGCAGGCGCGTCAGCTTTCCACATCGTCATGGCACCGCCTGATCCTATCTTTCGCTCATCGGCCGGCGACGGTCGAAAGGGTCCTCGGATCCTTCGTCTCCCAGACGTGAAGCCTCCCTGTATGACTTGCCCGCCAGGCCCCGGTCTGGCGGGCCTTCTTTTGTGCGCGGGCCGATTGACCATGCGCGGCGCGAATGGCACGCCAAGCCCATGACCAAACCCGCCGCCATCGCCCGCCTGCGCGCCATCCTGGAAGCCGAGCACGCCGAGACCCTCGCAGCACTGGATGCACTGACGGAAGGCCCCGACGTCGCCGCACTGGAAGCCGAGAACGCATCCCTGCGCGCCGATATCCAGAAACTGAACCAGCACGCGCATTATGAGGCCTGGTTCAACCAGACCTTCGGCACCGATCTGCGCACGCCCAACACCTGGCCGTTTTCCACCTTCGCCCAAGGCACGCCCTGGAGCGACGAGGTGGTCTATGGCATGCAGCGCGGCGAATTCCTCTTCGCCGAGCACCTGATGGAAAAGCTCGATGCCGATGGCGTGCCGGGCGATGTGGTGGAATTCGGCTGCTTCGGCGGCACCTGGCTGAACACCCTGGCGGATATCATCGAGAAGCGGGCCAATGGCCGCCTGCTCTGGGGTTTCGACAGCTTCGAAGGCCTGCCCCCGCCCGACCCCGAGAAGGACGGCACCATCTGGGAACAAGGCCAATACGCCGCCACCGTGGAACAAGTCGCCGCCAGCGTGCGCGCCGAGGACCGCCCCTTCATCCGCCTGGAACAGGGCTGGTTCAGCGACAGCCTGAAGCGCGAACCCGCGACCAATATCGCGCAGATCGCCTATGCGCGCATCGACAGCGACCTCTATTCCTCCGCGGTCGATTGCCTGGAATTCCTGACCGACCGCCTGGCCGATGGCGCGATCCTGGTCTTCGACGACTGGCAGTTCAGCGTGAACCACGGCGAAGTGCTGGCCTTCCGCGAATGGATCGCGGCGCACCCGGAATTCCGCTTCGAGTTTCTGGGGATGAACATGTGGGCGCACCTCTACCTGCGGGTGCGCCGCGGCGGTTGATCCGCGCGTTGTTGAAGCTTCTGCTGGCGATCCTGCTGCTGGCGCCGCCATCTGCGGCGCAGGGCCCGGGCAGCGAGGCCACCAACGCCTCGCGGGAATGGCAAAGGCGCCTGGGCGGCTGGACGGTTGCGCGATACCAGCCTGGCGGCGTGCCCCGCTGCGAGGCGGAGCGCCAACAGCCGGGCCTGGGCATGTTGCGCGTGGCCAGGCAGGCCGATGGCAGGATGGATTTCGCCGTTGCCGCCGAGGGACGCGTGCTTGCGCCACCAGACAGCCGCGTCGAGGTGATCTTTGGCCAGGTGAACGAGGAACTGGAACGCACCGAAGGCCGTGCCGATGCCACCGGCGTGGTGCGGTTTCGCGATCCGAGCACCGGCCCGGGCACGATGAACATCCTGCTGCACGAGCGGATTTTCGTCGTGGGCACCGAGGCGGGCGGCACGCTGCGTTTCTCGCTGGACGGAGCGGCGGCGCCGTTGCGGTTGATGCTGGCCTGCCCCGCAAGGCCCTGACGGCTTGACCATTGCGCGCGGGTATTGTGACTGGCGCGCATGCTCGACAAGACATTCGACCCCGCGGCTTTTGAGACGCGGCTGTATGAACGCTGGGAACGCGCCGGCAGCTTCCATGCGGGGCGCGAGGGCGCGCCCTTCACCATCGTCATCCCGCCGCCCAATGTGACGGGCAGCCTGCATATCGGGCATGCGCTGAACAACACGCTGCAGGATGTGCTGGTGCGGTTCCGGCGCATGCAGGGGCGCGATGCGCTGTGGATGCCAGGCACGGACCATGCCGGCATCGCGACGCAGATGGTGGTGGAGCGGCAGTTGGCCGCCACACAGCAGCCGGGGCGGCGCGAATTGGGGCGCGAGGAATTCCTGCGCCGCGTCTGGGCGTGGAAGGATGAATCGGGCGGCACCATCACGCGGCAGTTGCGACGGTTGGGCTCCTCGCTGGATTGGCCGCGTGAGCGGTTTACGATGGATGAGGGCCTGTCGCGCGCGGTGGTGGAGGTGTTTGTCCGCCTGCACGAGAAGGGGCTGATCTATCGCGACCGGCGCCTGGTGAATTGGGACCCGGTTTTTCAGACCGCGATTTCCGACCTGGAGGTCGAGGCGCGGGAGGTGAAGGGTTTCATTTGGCATATTCGCTACCCAGTAGAAGGAGGCGGTGACATCGTAGTTGCTACTACGCGCCCGGAAACGATGTATGGTGACACGGCGATAGCTGTGCACCCCGAAGACGATCGGTTCGCTACACTGGTGGGGCGGTATGCTGTGGTGCCGCTTACTGGACGGCGCATCCCCATCATTGCCGATGAATACTCCGATCCGGCAAAAGGCACCGGGGCGGTAAAAATCACGCCAGCGCATGATTTTAATGATTTCGAGGTAGGCCGCCGGCACGGACTTCCGATGCCGACAGTGTTTGACGAAAGAGGCAACATCACCTTCGGCGAGATACAGCTGGAGCAGCAATTCGTGGATAGCATTGGAGCAAATGACGCCAATGAGTATCGCGTTATCCGTCTCGACCTTGAAGGAATACCTGCGGCTGCCGCTCGGGGCGTTGTTGTCGCGGCACTTGAACATGGAGGGTTTCTGGTCACTACCGAACCCCACACCAACCAGGTGCCGCATGGCGATCGGTCTGGCGTGCCGATCGAGCCGCGCTTGACCATGCAGTGGTATTGCGACGCGAAGACCCTGGCGCAGCGCCCGATCGAGAGTGTCGAGACGGGGCGGGTGCGGTTTGAACCCGATCAGTGGAAGAACACCTTCTTTGCCTGGATGCGCGATATCCAGCCGTGGTGCGTGTCGCGCCAGCTGTGGTGGGGGCATCA
>JAAFHD010000374.1 GCA_013298245.1 Alphaproteobacteria bacterium | reverse complement strand
GCTATGACATCGTCGTCGCCGACCCGCCCGCCTTCGCCAAGGCGCGCAAGGACCAGCCCGCCGCCTTGCGCGCCTATACGCGGCTCGCGCGCCTGGCCGCCGCACTGGTCGCACCTGGCGGGCTGCTGTTCATCGCCAGCTGTTCGCACCATGTGGCACCGGCGGAATTCGCCGGCGCCGTCGCGCAGGGCATCTGGCGCGCGCGGCGCGATTCGCGGCTGCTGTGGTCGGGCGGCGCGGGTGCTGACCACCCCGTCCACCCAATGCTGCCCGAAAGCGCATATCTGAAAGCGCAGTTCTTCGCGTTGCGTTAAAGTCCGATCTGAACAGGCTTCTTCAGCCTGTTCAGGCAATCGGCCTGTCAATGTGGCTGACAATCGGCAAAGGCTTCCTTCACCGGCGCGCTGTCATGATGCCGGCCCTTGCCCACCCGCGCAGGCAATGCTGAACCTGCCGCCAGACTGGAGATTCTTATGGACGACGCACCGCGCTTTCCCGCCCGCCCCGACAGCGACCCGACCTCGATGGCCGGTGCCATCCTGTGCAAGCTGGTCTTCGAAATGGGCAAATCCCAGCAGGGCGCGCAGCGGCGCGACTGGTTCATGGCGACGGCCTTGGCGGTGCGCGACCAGATCGTGCTGCCCTGGCTGCAAGGCACGCGCAGCGCGTATTCCCAGGGCCAGAAGCAGGTCTATTATTTGTCACTGGAATTCCTGATCGGCCGCCTGTTGCGCGACAGTATCAGCAACATGCTGCTGATGCCCGAGGTGCGCGAAGCACTCGAAAAACTTGGCGTCGATTTCGATGATGTGCGCCTGGCCGAACCGGATGCGGCGCTGGGCAATGGCGGCCTTGGGCGGCTGGCCGCCTGCTTCATGGAAAGCATGTCCAGCCTTGGCATTTCCGCCTTCGGCTATGGCATCCGCTATGACCACGGCCTGTTCCGCCAGCAGATCCACCAGGGCTGGCAGAACGAGGCGCCGGAAGACTGGCTGACCTTCGGCAACCCTTGGGAATTCGCCCGCCCCGAAATCGCGTATGAAATCGGCTTCAACGGCCATATCGATGTGGAAGACGGACCCGATGGCCCGCGCCAGGTCTGGGTGCCGTCCGAGACCATCCAGGCCGTGGCGTATGACACGCCGGTGGTCGGCTGGCGCGGCAAGCATGTGAACACGCTGCGGCTTTGGTCCGCGCGCGCGTCTGACCAATTGTCGCTGCAAGCCTTCAACCGCGGCGACCATGTGGAAGCGCTGTCCGATCGCGTGCGCCAGGAAGCGATCAGCAAGGTTCTTTACCCCGGCGATGAAACGCCGTCGGGGCAGGAATTGCGCCTGCGGCAGGAGTATTTCTTCGCGTCCGCCGCCTTGCAGGATCTGGTGCGCCGGCACCTGCGCGTCTACGGCACGCTGGCCTCGCTGCCCGACCGCGTCGCGATCCAGTTGAACGACACGCACCCCGCCATCGCGGTGGCGGAACTGATGCGCATTTGCGTCGACCTGCACGGCCTGCCCTGGGACGAGGCCTGGCGCATCACCCAAGGCTCCATCGCCTACACCAACCACACGCTGCTGCCAGAGGCATTGGAAAGCTGGGCGGTGTCGCTGATGGAACGGCTGCTGCCGCGCCATCTGCAGATCATCTACCTGATCAACGCGCGCCATCTGGACCAGGTGAAGCAGCGCTTCCCGGGCGATGACGCGCTGATTTCCAGCGTGTCGCTGATCGGCGAAGGGGCAGGGCGCCGCGTGCGCATGGGGCACCTGGCCTTCGTCGGTTCGCACAAGGTGAATGGCGTCTCGGCGCTGCATTCGGAGCTGCTGAAGCAGACGGTGTTCAGCGATTTCCATAAGCTTTTCCCGGACCGCATCACCAACAAGACCAACGGCATCACTTTTCGTCGTTGGCTGTTCCAGGCGAATCCGGGGCTCACAAAACTGCTGACCGACACGATCGGGCCGCGTCTGCTGGATGACGCTTCGGCGCTGGAAGCGCTGGCGCCTTACGCCGATGACGCGGCGTTCCGCGCGCAATTCGCGGCCGTGAAGCAGGCCAACAAGCACGCACTCGCCGCCATGGTGAAGGACGCGCTGGATGTGCGGCTGAACCCGCACGCGATGTTCGATGTGCAGATCAAGCGCATCCACGAATACAAGCGCCAGTTGCTGAATGTGCTGGAAGCCGTCGCGCTCTATGGCGCGATGCGCGATGCACCGACGCGCGATTGGGCGCCGCGCGTGAAGATTTTCGCCGGCAAGGCGGCGGCCAGCTACCACCGCGCGAAGCTCATCATCAAACTGGCGCACGACGTCGGCCGCGTGCTGAACGCCGACCCGATGACGCGCGACAAACTGTCGCTCGTCTTCCTGCCCAACTACAATGTCAGCGCCGCCGAAGTGATCGTCCCCGCCGCCGATCTCTCCGAACAGATCAGCACCGCGGGCATGGAGGCCTCCGGCACCGGCAACATGAAGCTCGGCCTCAACGGCGCGCTCACCATGGGCACCATGGATGGCGCCAATGTCGAAATCCATGACCGCGTCGGGCCCGACAACATCTTCATCTTCGGCATGACCACCGAACAGGTGGCCATGCACCGCGCCGCCGATATCCGCGGCCGCGCCGCGGCTGAAGCGAGCCCGCGCCTGCGCGAAGTGCTCGAAGCCATCCGCAGCGGCGTCTTCTCCCCCGATGATCCGACGCGCTACCACGGCCTGGTCGATGATCTGCTGGACCACGACCATTTCCTGGTGCTGGCGGATTTCGACGCGTATTATGATGCGCAGCGCGCCGCCGATGCGCGCTGGGCGGATCAATCCGCCTGGATGCGGTCTGCGGTGTTGAACACCGCGCATCTGGGCTGGTTCTCGTCTGACCGCACCATAGCGGAATACGCGGACGAAATCTGGAAGGTGCAGCCCGCCACGTGACATCAGGCCCCGCCACTGCCGAGGAGATCGCCGCCATCATCGCAGGGCGGCACGGCGATCCCTTCGCGGTGCTCGGGCCGCATGATGGCTGGGTGCGCGCCTTTCTGCCGGGCGCGGAAAGCGTGGTCGCCGTCGCGGGTGGCGTGGCCCAGGCGCTGGCGTGCCGGGACGCCGCCGGCTTCTTCGAAGGCCCGGTGCCGCGCGGCGCCTATCGCCTGCGCGCGCGGCGCGGCGAGACCGTGTGGGAGGTGGATGACCCATACCGCTTCGGCCCCACCCTCGGCGCGCTGGACGACCACTTGCTGGTGGAGGGCACGCATCTGGACCTGGCCGCGCGTTTCGGCGCGCATGCCGTGGTGCATGAAGGTGCGGCCGGCTGGCGCTTCGCCGTCTGGGCACCAGGCGCGCTGCGCGTTTCCGTCGTGGGTGATTTCAACGCCTGGGATGGCCGCCGCCACCCCATGCGCAAGCGCGTCGATTCCGGCATCTGGGAGCTGTTCATCCCCGGCCTGACACCGGGCATGCCCTACAAATACGAAGTGATGGGCCGCGACGGCATCGTGCTGCCACTGAAGGCCGACCCCTTCGCGCGCGCCGCCGAATTGCGCCCCGGCACAGCGTCACTGCTGGCCGCCCCCTGCACGCACGCATGGCGCGACGCCGCCTGGATGGCCGCGCGCACGGACGGCCCGATGTCCATCTACGAAGTCCACCCGACATCCTGGAAGCGCCACCCGGACGGGCGTTTCTGGAACTGGAATGAACTCGCCGCCGATCTGATCCCGCATGCGAAGGGCCTCGGCTTCACGCATATCGAACTGATGCCGGTGATGGAGCATCCGCTCGATGCCTCCTGGGGCTACCAGCCGATCGGACTGTTCGCCCCCACCGCGCGCATGGGCGAACCCGCGGG
>JAAFHD010000372.1 GCA_013298245.1 Alphaproteobacteria bacterium | reverse complement strand
TCACCTTCACCGTCACGCGCACCGGTGCGGCCAGTGGCACATCCATCGCCAACTGGGCGGTCGTGGGCAGCGGCAGCATTCCGGCCGATCCCACGGATTTCGGCATCCCCACCTCGGGCAACGTCATCTTCGGGCAGGGCGAGACGTCCAAGCAGATCATCGTCAACGTCAACCGCGACAACGTGGTTGAGCTGGATGAGGGCTTAACCGTCACGCTCACCAACCCGACCAATGCGGTGATCGGCACGGCCAGCGCCAGCAGCGTCATCGTCAATGACGACGCGGCGCAGATCTCCATCACCAGCAACCAGCAGTGGCAATACGAAGGCACCGGCGCGGGCAGCACGACCCACAGCTTTACCGTGACGCGCACAGGCGCCGTGATGGGGATTGCCAGCGTGAACTGGAGCGTTGCGGGCAGCGGCAGCAACCCGGCCAATGGCATGGATTTCGTGGGTGGCGCGCTGCCTTCGGGGAGTGTGAATTTCGCGACTGGTCAGAACCTCGCGACCATCACGCTGGACATCGCGCGGGATGCGGCGGCTGAGTTGGTCGAGGGCTTCACCGTCACGTTGGCCAATCCGGTCGGCGCGACGCTTGGCAATATCGCGTCGATGAACCTGATCGTGGATGACGACAATACCGGCCCGTCCAGTCGTGGCACCATCAACATCCTGCCGATCGATACCAGCAAGCATGAGGGCGATGCCGGGCCGACGGTCTTCCCGTTCCAGATCCTGGTCATCGGCGAGCCCGGCACGCAGAATGTCGACGTCAGCGTGAGCGGCGGCAGCGCGAATGGCGTCGATTTCTCAGGCGGCACGCTGCCAGCGTCGTGGGTCTTCTCCACATTCGCCGGAAATCCCTCGCCGCCGCCGGTCCACTACGGCATTGCGGTCAACGGGGATCTGCTCGTCGAGGGCGATGAGATGCTAACCGTCACGCTCACCACTCTGGGCAACACGATTTTCGGTAACCACACCGCCAGCGCCATCATCCGCAACGATGATTCCGTGTTCAACTTCGCCAATGCGCTGACCGGCGTGGCGGTGTTGGAAGGCAATACCGGCCCCACCGACATGGTCTTCACCGTCAACCGCACTGGCGCGCTGGATACCATCGCCACTGTCGATTGGTCGCTCAGCACCACGCAGAACGCGCCGGCAAATGGTGCTGATTTCGTGGGTGGCGTCAGCCAGAACGGGTTTATCCTGCCGATGCCCTCCGGCCAGCTGCACTTCAACCCGGGCGAAGCCAGCAAGACCATCACGTTGAAGGTCAATGGTGACACCGCGGTCGAGCCCAATGAGCTGTTCAGCGTCAATCTCAGCAATCCGCTCGGCGCGCAGCTTGGCTTGTTCAGCAGCACCTTGGGCCTGATCGGCAATGATGATTGCGGACTGGCCATCACAAGCCTCCAGGCGCAGAAGCTTGAGGGCAACCCGAATGGCCTGAACTTTCCCACCCTGTTCAACTTCCTGGTCACCCGCAGTGGTGACGTCCTTCTTCCCGCAAGCGTTGACTGGACCGTCACCGGCCATTCCATGCACCCGGCCAATGGCGCGGACTTCACCGGCGCCTTGTCGGGCACGGTCGCCTTCGGGGCCAACGAGGCTGTCAAGGTGATCACCGTCAATGTCCGCCGTGACCTCACCGTCGAGATGAATGAAAGCTTCAAGGTCACGCTGAGCAACGCCGTGGGTGCGACCATCACCACCGCCGTCGCCACCAGCGTCATCCGCAATGATGACGGCCATCGTTCCATGATGATCGATGGCGGCATGGCCGGTGATGGCCTGGGCAGCGCGGTGGCGCTCAGTGCCTCTGGCGGGCTTGCGCTGCTGGCAGCCCCTGGCGCTGATCGCGGCATGGATGCCGATATTGGTGGCGCCAGCGTGGTTGGCTGGAACGGCCTCGGCTGGTCCGAACGCGGCCAGCAATTGCGTGTGGCTGATGCCCTGCCGGGCGATGGCTTCGGTGCCTCCATCAGGCTCCAGGACGATGAGCCGGTTGCGATGCTGGGCGGGCCTGGCCGCGATGTCTCGGGCCGCGCCAACCAGGGCGGGGCCGTGGTCTTCGCGCTGCAGGATACGGTCATCCAGGACCCCTTCGACAACCCGGTGACCGACCAACGCTGGGTGCAGCGCGGCGGCATCCTGACACCCACCGATGGCGAGGCGGGCGACATGTTCGGCAGCGCCGTCGCGCTCTCCACCAACGGCAATATCGCGCTGCTGGGCGGGCGGGGCGATGATGTGGGCGGCCGCGTGGACCAGGGCTCGGCCAGGCTGTTCAACTTCACCGCCGGCGCCTGGGTGCCGACCGTCTTCGTGCTGACCGCGGGCGATGGCCAGGCGGGCGACATGTTCGGCCATGCGGCCGACTTGAACGGCGCCGGCACGCTGGTGGTCCTCGGCGGCCCGGGCGATGACGTGGGCGGGCGCGTGGACCAGGGCTCGGTGCGCGTCTTCAGCGCCAATCCGATGGGCTGGGCGGAATTCCCGCTGGCCCTGACGCAGGCCGATGGCGCGGCGGGCGACCGCTTCGGCAGTGCCGTCGCGCTGACGCCGGGCGGCACGGTGGTGGCGATCGGCGCGCCTGGCGATGATGTGGGCGGCCGCGCCGACCAGGGCAGTGCCACGGTCCTTGTTGGCAATGCCATGGGCTGGCTGCCGCGCGGTGGCGTGCTGACGCCGATCGACGGCCAGGCGGGTGATGGCTTCGGCAGTTCCATCGCGATATCCGACAATGGGACGGTCGTGATCCTGGGCGCGCCTGGCGATGATGTGGATGGCCGCGCGGACCAAGGCTCGGCGCGTGTTTTCGTCTGGGACGGCACCACCTGGAACCAGCGCGGCGGCGTGCTGACGCCCGAGGCCGGCCAGGCCGGCGACATGTTCGGCAGTTCCGTCGCCCTCTCGGCCGATGGGCTGACCGCGCTGCTGGGCGGGCCGGGTGCTGATGGCGGCACTGGTGCCGCGCGCAGCTTCACCTGGAATGGCAGTGCCTGGTTCGAGGGCCTGCCCGCCACCGCGCTGCGCGCCGGCAATCCGATGTCGAGCGAAATCCTTGGCACTGAGGCGATCGACATCATCACCGGTTCCGGGCTGGCGGAGGTGCTGGATGGCCTGGGCGGCGCCGACCGCATGATCGGCGGCGGCGGCAATGACCAGTATCGCATTCGCGACATCGGCTGCGTGGTCGAGGAAGCCAATGGCGGCGGCGATGCCGATACCGCCTGGGTGGGTGTCTCGGGCTGGACCATGGCCCGCGGCGTGGAGATCGGGCGGCTCTACGACATGGCCGATGCGCTGTTCGGCAGCGAGGATAGCGAGCAGTTGGTGGCCAACGCGCTGCTGGGCAGCACGCTGGATGGCGGCGACGGCGATGACCAGCTGTGGGGCAGCGGTGAGGCCGATGTGCTGCTGGGCGGTGCGGGCGGCGATATCCTGCGCGGGCAGGGCGGGGCCGATCTCTTCGCGGGCGGACCTGGCGATGACCATTTTGTCGTGATGCATGCCGGTGTGCGTGTCGCGTCCGGCGACGTCGATGGCGATGGGGTGGATACCGCCTGGGTGGCGGTGGATGGCTGGGCGCTGGCGCTGGATATCGAACTCGGCCGGCTGGTGGCGGACAGTGCCAGGCTGACCGGCAATGCGCAGAACAATGTGCTGGCGACGGCCGGCGCCATGACCACGCTGGATGGCGGGGAAGGCGATGACCAGCTCTGGGGTAATGGCAGTGCTGAGCTGCTGATCGGCGGCGCGGGGCATGACATTCTGCGCGGCCAAGGCGGTGCTGATTCCATGCTGGGCGGCGCCGGCAATGATCAATACGTGCTGTTCAACCCGGCCTGCGTG
>JAAFHD010000371.1 GCA_013298245.1 Alphaproteobacteria bacterium | reverse complement strand
ACAACCGGCTCTATGCGACGCATGTGCGCAACCGCGATGTGCATTACGACCTGGGCTTCACCGAAGCGGTCGCCACCGCGCGGCATTCCGGCGCGCGGCTGCAGATCTCGCACATCCAGCCGAAATACGGCGCGCCGAAACGCGCCATGGCGCACACGCTGGAACTGCTGGACCGCGCGCGGCGCGAGGATGTGGATGTCGCCTTCGACATCATCCCGCATGACTGGAGCCACACTTCCGTCGTGTCTTCGCTGCCGGCCTGGGCGCGTGAGGGTGGCCCTGCGCGCCTGCTGGAACGCATGCGCGACCCCACGCAGCGCGAGGCGATGAAGCACAATCCGCGCCCCATGTGGCGCCTGGTTTCCGAACGCCGCTGGGATGAAATCCGGTTGATGCGCGCCGAGGCCAACCCCGATCTGGTCGGCATGTCGTTCCGCGAAATCGGCCAGCGCCGCAACAGCGACCCGATGGATGCGGCGCTGGAATTGCTGGAGGCAGAAGGCGAGGGCCTTGGCAACCTGATGTGGACCTCGCGCGGCTTCGATGATGCCGATGTGCGGCTGTGTCTGGAACAGGCCGAATGCGCGGTGATGTCCGACACCAAGGCGCTGTCGCCGAATGGTCCGTTGGCCGACACCATCGGCTCGCTCAGTGGCTATGGCTGGGTGGCGCGCTTGCTCGGCCATTACGTGCGTGATGAACGCGTGCTGAGCCTGCCCGAAGCCATTCGCCGCATCACCTCGCTGCCCGCCGCGCGGCTTGGCCTGCGCGACCGCGGCCGGCTGCATGCGGGCGCGGTCGCGGACATCGTCGTGTTTGATCCCGCGCGCGTGCGCGATGTCAGCAGCCTGCGCGAACCGCGCCGCCATCCCGAAGGTTTCGAACATGTGCTGCTCGGCGGTGTCGCCACCTTGCGCGACGGGCAGCGCACCACCGCCAATCCAGGGCGGGTGATCCGCGCCACCAGCTAGGGAGCACGACATGACACTGCCACGCCGGGCGCTCGCCGCCCTTGCCACTGCTGCCGCGCTGCCAGCCGCGGCACAGACGGGACCGGCGCTGACCATCGGTGTCGGCGCGCCGGTCACCTCGATCGACCCGCATTTCTTCAACGCCTCCTTCAACAGCGCCATCGCATCGCACATCTTCGACCGGCTGACGGAACGCACCGCCGATGCGCGCATGGTGCCGGGCCTGGCGGAAAGCTGGCGCCTGGTCGCCGACACTGTGTGGGAGTTCAAATTGCGCGCCGGCGTGCGCTGGCATGATGGCCGCGCATTCACCGCCGATGACGTCGCCTTCACCATCGAACGCGCGCCCAATGTGCCGAACAGCCCGGGCGGCTTTGGCGTCTTTCTGCGCGCGATCACGCGGGTGGAGATCATCGATCCGCTGACGCTGCGGCTGCATTCCGCCCGGCCGCATCCATCCATGCCGAGCGATCTCGGCTTCATCCCCATCATCGCGCGCCACGCCGCAAACGGTGCCGCGACCGAGGACTTCAACGCCGGCCGTGCGGCGATCGGCACCGGCCCGTATCGCTTCGTCTCCTTCCGCGCCGGCGACCGGATCGAACTCGTGCGCAATGACAGCTATTGGCGCGGGCCCGAGCCCTGGGCGCGCGTCCACTACCGCATGATCACCAATGACAGCGCGCGGCTCGCCGCACTGCTGGCGGGCGATGTGGATGTGATCGACCAGGTGCCATCGGCCGATCTCGCGCGCCTGCGGCGCGAAGCGCGCGTGACGGTGGCAGAGGTGCCGAGCCTGCGGCTGATCTTCCTCGCGCCGGATTTTTCGCGGCGCGAGAACCCGGTCTATCTGACCGACAATGACGGTCGGCCGCTGCCCACCAACCCGCTGCTCGATGTGCGCGTCCGCCGCGCACTCTCGACCGCGATCGACCGCGAGGCACTGTCCGATCGCGTGATGGAAGGCACCGCCCGCCCCGCCGGCCAGTTCCTGCCGCCCGGCACCTTCTCCCACAATCCTGATGTCCGCGCGCCCGCGCATGACCCCGACGGCGCGCGCCGCCTGCTGGCTGAAGCCGGCTTCCCGCAAGGCTTGCGCATCACGCTGCACAGCCCCAATGACCGCTACCCGAATGACAGCCGCACGGTGCAGGCGGTGGCGCAGATGTGGACGCGCATCGGTGTCCGCACCGAGGTCTCGACACTGCCATGGGCGAGCTTCCCGGCCCGCGCGGCGCGCCAGGAATTCGCGATGCACCTCATCGGCTGGGGTTCGTCGGCGGCCGATAATTTCGGCGCGATGATGAATGTCGTCGGCACCTTCGACCGCGAGCGCAGGCTCGGTGCGGTGAACCATCATCGCTATTCCAACCCCGCGCTGGATACCGCGGTGGAACGCGCGCTGACCACGACCGATGACGCCGCGCGCGAGGCGCTGCTGCGCGACGCGGTGCGGATGGCAGCCGATGATGTGGCGGTGATCCCGCTCTATAATCTGGTCAATGTGTGGCTCGCGCGGCGCGGTTTCCGCATCGAGCCGCGCATGGATGAACGCACACTGGCCATGGGCATCCGCGCGGCATGACCATGCTCGATTTGTCAGGCCGCACAGCACTGGTCACCGGCGGCAATGCCGGCATCGGGCTGGCTATCGCGACCGCATTGGGGATGGCTGGCGCGCGGCTGGTGCTGGTCGCGCGGCGCCAGGCGGAACTGGACGCGGCCGTCGCCGGTTGCACCGCGCAGGGCATCGCGGCCAGTGGCATCAGTGCTGACCTCGCACAGCCCGACCTGGTGGCACACATCCAGCGCGGCCTGACCGCGGCACCCGACATCCTGGTCAACGCCGCCGGGGTGAACCTGCGCCAGCCCTTCGGCGCCGTCACCGCCGAGGCCTTCGACCTGCACATGGCGCTGCACCTTCGCGCCCCCTTTCTGCTGACCCAGGCCTTGGCACCCGCGATGGCCGCGCGCGGCTGGGGGCGCATTCTGAACATCGCCTCGCTCCAGTCTTTCCGCGCCTTTCCGGACAGCGCGCCCTATGGCGCGGGCAAGGGCGGCATCACGCAGTTGACGCGCGCGATCGCCGAGGAATGGTCGCGCCACGGCATCACCTGCAACGCCATCGCACCCGGATTTTTCCCCACCGATCTGACCGCGCCCGTCTTCGCCGACACCGCGCGCGCCGATGCGCTTGCCGCACGCACCTGCATCGGCCGCAATGGCCGGCTGGAAGACCTGCATGGCCCCGCGCTGTTCCTGTGCTCGGACGCCAGTTCTTATGTGACAGGCCAGGTGCTGGCCGTGGATGGAGGGTTCACCGCCCGATGAAAGCCCTTGTGCAGACCGCGCCCAATATCCTGGTGCTGCGCGACGAGCCCGACCCAGCGCCACGCGCGGGCGAGGCGATCATCCGTGTCGAGGCGGTGGGCATCTGTGGCTCTGACATGCACGCGATCCATGGGCATGATGCGCGGCGCCCGACGCCGATTATCCTCGGCCATGAAATCGCCGGGCGCGTGCTGGATGGGCCGCTTGCGGGCAAGCGTGTCGCGGTGAACCCGCTCTGGACGCCGCCGGATTGCGCCTTCGCGCGGGCAGGGCGGCCGCATCTCTCGCCGCGCCGCGAAATTCTCTCCATGCCGCCGCGCCCTGGTGGCTTCGCGGAACTCGCGCGCGCGCCGATCGAGAACCTGGTCGAAATCCCCGATGACATGCCGGCGGCGAAGGCATCTTTGGCCGAGCCTGTCGCGGTGTCCTACCACGCGGTGCATCACGGCGCGCGGCTGCTGGGACGGCCGCTGCCGGCTGCGCGCTGCCTGGTGCTGGGCGGTGGCGCAATTGGGCTGGCCGCCGCACTGGTGCTGCAACAGGCCGGTGCGGGAGAGGTGTGGCTGATCGA
>JAAFHD010000370.1 GCA_013298245.1 Alphaproteobacteria bacterium | reverse complement strand
ATGAACACCTTGCTGCGCCTGCCGGGCGTCAAGGAAACCCGCTCTGCCTTCGTGCTCGGCGTGCCGAAACCACCTGCGGGGGTACCGGTCTGATGCGCAACCATTGGCTGGATGCCGCACGCGGCGCGGCGCTGGTGCCGATGGTGGTGTTCCACTTCGCCTGGGACCTCGCGCTCTTCGGCTTGATCGCGACCGACATCGCGCGCGACCCCGCCTGGATGTGGCTCGCACGGCTGACGGCAGGGTCCTTCCTGTTGTTGTCGGGTGCCAGCGCGATGCTGGCGGTGCGCGCCGGCGTGGCGCCACGCGCGCGCCGGCGCCGCATCGGCGCCATCGCCGCGGCCGCCGCGTTGGTCTCGGTCGGAAGCTTCATCTACCTGCCGCAGGGCTGGATCTTCTTCGGTATCCTGCACGCCATCGTGGTCTGCGGGCTGCTGGCCTGGCCGTTGGCGAGAGCACCCGGCTGGCTGCTGGGCGCGCTGGCGGCGGCGGCCTTCGCCCTGCCCTTCTGGGCCGCGTCCGACATCTTCAACGCGCCGATCTTCTGGTGGCTGGGCCTGTCCACGCGCGTGCCCGCCTCGGCCGATTTCATCCCCATCCTGCCCTGGATCGCGCCCTTCCTGGTGGGGATGCTGCTGGGCCGCGCGCTGCCGCTCAGCACCAGCGCAGCACCGCGCTTTCTGACCTGGCCGGGGCAGCACACCCTGCCCATCTACCTGCTGCACCAGCCCATCCTGATCGGCGCGTTGATGGCGGCATCACCGCTGCTGACGCCCCCGCGGGCCACGCTGGAATCGCACTTCGTCGCCGCGCACAATGCCGATTGCCGTGGCGCAGGTGAGCCCGCGCAGGTCTGCGCCGCCTATGCCAGCTGCGCGGTGGAGCGCCTGGCACCATTGCTGGCCGCCGCACACCACAAGCGCCTCTCACCCGCCGAACAGACGCGCTGGCAAGAGGCGCTGGACGCGTGTTCCGAGACCGCCATCCGCTTGCGCTGACAATCGCGGTGATCGGGTTTTCCTATTGGTGCCGCGCCGCGACGCGTGGAATGCTTCGGGCATGAAACACGCAAGCCTCCTCCTCCTCGCTGGCCTCCTGGCTGCTCCCACGGCGCATGCGCAGGTGGCGCGCCATTGCGAAGGGCGCTTCGTGGTGAATGATGTCAGCACCGCCTCGGCCACGCGCAATGGGCAGCGGATCGGCATCTTTGTGCTCAACGTGTCGAACAACAGCAATCGCGCGCTGACCTTCAACATCCGGCCGGCCACGGCCGGCGTGACGATCGTTGCGGCCGAGGGCAACGGCACCTTGGCGGCGCGCGAGACGGGACGCCGCTTGCGCGCGGTGGAAATGGTGCTGGGCCCCTATGGCGGGCCGACCCGCGCCACTGACGTGCTGTGGTTGATCATCGTCAGCTGCGCGTGACCCGACAGCAAAGCCAGTGAAGCCCTATCCCACCTTGCGCTCGATCCGCCGCAGCAAGGCGCAAAGCCGCGAGAACAACAGCCAGAACCCGCCATGGCCCGGCGCGTCCTCTGCGCGGCCATCCACCACGGGTTCGCCGCGGCGCAGCAGGGCCAGCCGCGCCTCCATCCGGCCACGCATATTCTCCAGGAAGGCGTCGGAGGCCGACATGTATTGCTCCAGCGTCTCCGACACCAATTCGGTCTCCACCAGCGGCCGCCCCGCCGTCGTGAAGCGCTTCAACCCGCGCATATCCGACAGCAGCGCCAGGTGCAGCCGGTGCAGCTCCGTCAGGTGTCGCAGCAATCGCGCGCGGGCCTCGCGCGCGTCATCGGGCGGGTTGTCCATGCTGGCAGGCTGCGCCGGCGCGGGTGAAGATTTGATGAAACGCCCCTCCCGCCCCGCTTCGCGCCGCACGATGATTTCAACCCTCCACGAACTGTTCTAGGATTCCGCCCATGCAACTCACCATGCCCGAGGAGATGACCCTCCTCCTCCTCGATGACCGCACCGGCCGCCCCGTGGGCCTGCCGCCGCCTGCCGCCGATTTCGCCATCGCAGGTGCGGTGCTGATGGAGCTGTCGCTGCTCTTGCGTATCGACACCGACCTCGAACGCGTCATGGTCACCAGCCACAAGCCCACCGGTGATGCGGTGCTGGACGAGGCGCTGGTCATGCTGACCACCAGCCAGGGCATGCGCGACAGCCGCCACTGGATCACCACCATCGGCAAGAAGGCGGAATTGTTCCGCTCGATGCTGCTGGGCCGCCTGGCGGATAAGGGCGTGCTGCGACGCGAGGAGGGGCGCTTCCTGTGGGTCTTCGCCGACCGCCGCTACCCCAAGGCCGCCGAGGGTGTGGCCGAAATCAAGGAAGTGCGCACGCGCCTGCGCGAATTGATCCTCTCCGACGAAATCCCCGAGCCGCGGGATTCCCTGCTGCTGGGCCTGTGCCGCGCCACCGGCCTGGTGCCCCTGCTGCTGACGCCGATCGAGCTGGAGGAAACCCAGCAACGCGTCGATGACATCGCTGACCTCGAAGAACTGAACCGCTCGCTGGCCGAGGTGATCCGCCAGGTGCAAGCGTCGATGGTGGCGTTCGGCGGGCTGGCGTAGCGCCTGGTTCGATCAGGCGCCATCAGCCTGATCGGGCCGGTGCCCGAACCCCAGCGCCGGTGTGGCTCGCGCATCAAGCCACACCGCCTTGACCTGCGTGTATTCGCGCATCGCCTCGATACCCGATGACCGCCCATGGCCTGATGCGCCGAAGCCGCCAAAGGGCACCGCAACATGGATGGTCCGGTAGCCATTGATCCAGAAGGTGCCGGCGCGCACCGCCGCTGCCACGCGATGCGCGCGCCCCACATCGCGCGTCCACACAGCACCCGCCAGGCCGAAGCGTGACGCATTGGCCAGGCGCACCGCATCCGCTTCATCGGCGAAGGGTTGCGCGACCACGACGGGGCCGAACATTTCCTCGGTCATCGCGGGCGCATCCGCACCCAGGCCGTGCAGCACCATGGGCGGCATGAAGCACCCGCCCGCCGGCGCCTGCCCCAGCAACGCCGGCGCGCCATCAACCAGCGCGCGGATATGCGCAAGCTGCGCGGCATGCGCGACCGGCCCCATTTCGGTCGCTTCATCGAAGGGGTCGCCCACGCGGATGCGCTGCATCGCGCCATGCAGCGCGTCCAGGAAACGGTCGTGGATGGACGCTTCCAGCAACAGCCGCGAACCCGCCACGCAGGACTGCCCGGCACCCGCGAAAATCGCCTGCTGCGCGCCCTGGATGGCGGCGGGAAAATCCGCATCCGCGAAGACGATATTGGCGGATTTGCCCCCCAGTTCCAGCACGCAGGGCACGCCGCGCGCAGCGCAAGCGGCGGCGACCCGCGCCCCACCCGCGGGGCTGCCGATGAACACCACCTTCGCCACCTCGGGTGCTGCGACCAGCGCGGCACCCGTCTCCGCCCCACCCGCCACGGCAACCAGCGGAATATCCAGTGCCGCCGCCATCCGCGCCAATTCCAGCGTGGTGAAGGGCGTGTATTCGCTGGGCTTGACCACCGCCGCATTGCCCGCCGCCAGGATGGGAAAGGCGTTCCAGCCCGCCGTGAACAACGGCGCATTCCACGGCGTGATGGCGGCGATCACGCCGAAGGGTTCGTGGTGCACCGTGACCTGGTGGCCCGATGGCACCGGCACCAGGCGGCCTTCCAGCTTGTCGGCGAAGCCGGCGTAGTATTCGGCCATCTCCGCCACGCGCGCGACCTCGGCGCGGGCATCGCGGATGGGTTTGCCGGTGTTGGCGCATTCCAGGCGCGCCAGCGTCTCCGCCGCCGCGCGGATCGCAGCCCCCAAGGCCCAAAGGCGCCGGCCACGCTCGGCCGCGGGCAGCGCGGCCCAGGCGGGGTGCCGC
>JAAFHD010000373.1 GCA_013298245.1 Alphaproteobacteria bacterium | reverse complement strand
ATGGCCCGCCTGGCCGATCGCCTCGGCCTGCGCCAGGGCGGCGGCGGTTGTGCGCGCGGCATCCGCTGTGGCGCCCGCGCGCAGCAGCGCGGCTTCGGCCAGCGCGCGGGCTTCGCTCAGTCCGATGCGCTCAACCATCGGCGCGGATTCCCGCTTCGCGCACCAGCGCACCCCAGCGCGTGACCTCGGCCTCCATGAAGGTGCGCGATGCGTCGGCGGGTTTTGCCTCCAGGTCGAAGCCGGCTTCGATGATGCGGCGCGTGGTGTCGGGTTCGCGTGCCACGCGCAAAGTCGCCTCCTCGATGGCGCGCAGCACGGGTGCTGGTGTTGCGGCGGGTGCGAGCATCGCGGTCCAGTTGGTCATGGTGAGCGTCGGCATGCCGGCCTCTCGCACGGTCGGCACATCGGGCAGCGAACGGTGGCGCGCCTCGCCCGTGGTGGCCAGCGCGCGCAGGCGGCCGGCCTGCACCTGGGCGATGCATTCGGGCAGATTGCTGACCATGAAATCCAGGTTTCCGGCCACCAGATCGGTGACACTCGGCGCGCCGCCGCGATAGGTCACATGGGTGATGTTGCCGCCCGCGCGCGCGCCGGCGCGGAACAGCTCCAGCCCCAGATGCGGCGGCGAGCCATTGCCGGAACTGCCGGCATTCAACACGCGCGTGCGCGACAATGCCGCCAGTTCCTCCAGGCTGCGCGCGGGGTTCGCGGCGTTGACAACCACCAGCAGCGGCAGCGAGCCGAGGACGGATATCGGCACCAGGTCGCGCATCAGATTGTACGGTGCCTGCGGAAACAGCGACACATTGACCGCATGCGTCAGCGTGATCGCCAGCAGCGTGTGGCCATCGGGCGGCGATTTCGCCACCGCATCCGCGCCGATCAGCGCGTTGCCGCCGGGGCGGTTTTCCACCACCACCGGGCGCTGCCACATCTCGGCCAAACGCTGCGCGATGATGCGCGCCATGATGTCCGTCAGCCCTGCCGGCGTGAACGGCACGATGTAGCGCACCGTGCGTTCGGGGAAGGATTGCGCGAGGGCGGGCGTAGCCAGAAGGCCAAGTGCGGCGCGGCGTGGAATCAACATGGCATCCTCCGTTTCGTGCAGCCTGCCAAGGCTTGGCGCCGCGCGCCAGCGGGTGGATGCTGCCGCGGCAAGAGGGAGTGCAGCGCATGGACATGGACCGCCTGGAACGCATGGCCGCGATCGTGCAGGGCCACATCAATGAAGGCCGCCAGCATGGCGCGGCGATTGCGGTGGCGCGGCATGGCGAAGTTGTTTTCGACCGCGTGCTGGGCCAAGCCGCACCCGGCCGACCCGCCACACCCGACACGCTGTGGTTGCTCTATTCGAACACCAAGGTCGTCACCGCCGCAGCACTGTGGCTGCTGGCGGAAGACGGCTTGCTGCGCTTCACCGACACCGTCGCGCGCTATATCCCGGGCTTCGCGAAGCACGGCAAAAGCGGCATCACCATCATCCAGCTGCTGACGCATCAGGGCGGATTTCCGGATGCGCTGATGCCCGCGGAAGCCTGGGGCAACCCCGCCGCCATCGAAGCGGCGGTGTGCGATTTCACCCTGCAATGGACGCCGGGCACCCGCGTGCATTACCACCCCGCCGCCGCGCATTGGGTGGCGGCTGCGGTCATCCACGCCATCACCGGGCAGGACCATCGCGACTTCATCGCCGCGCGTGTGTTGCGCCCGCTGGGGCTGGAGCGCGAGCTGTTCGTGGGCCTGCCGGAAACCGAACATCACCGCGCCGCCGACATGGCCGATTGGACGCCAGGCGGGCTGGTCGCGCGCATGCCCGAATGTGGTGCGGCGCATCGCATGGCGGGCGTGCCGGGCGGCGGTGGCTACGCGACCGCGCGCGCGATGGCGCTGTTCTACCAGGGGCTGTTGCAGCACCGCGTGGTCTCACCGCGCATGCTGCAATACGTCACGCGCAACTTCACCGGCGACCGCGTGGACGAGAGCATGGGCGTGCCGATGCATCGCGGCCTTGGCCCCGCAGCGCGGGGGCATACGGATGGCTCGCGCGGCCTGGGGGCGCTGGCACATCCACGCGTGTTCGGGCATGGCGGCGTGGGGTCGAGCCATGTCTGGGGCGACCCCGATAGCGGCGTGTCCTTCGCCTTCCTCAGCAATGGGCGGCAGAGCGAGGAGGACTGGCACCTCGCGCGGCTGGATGTGCTGTGCAACCTGGTGCACAGCGCTATTCGTTGAGGATGTTTGCGCATCAGATTCACGCTACCGGCGGCAAGCCGCCGTCCGCGATCTGATGCGAGTTGCGCATCAGATTCACACTCCCGGCTGCAAGCAGCCGTCCGCGATCTGATGCGAGTTGTGCATCGGATTCACGCTCCCGGCTGCAAGCAGCCGTCCGCGATCCGATGCGGGCTACGCCGCGTCGTTCAAATGGCAGGAACTGAAATGCCCCGGCGCGATTTCGCGCAGCTTCGGCACGTCCACCTTGCAGCGCTCCATCGCGTGCGGGCAGCGCGGGTGGAAATGGCAGCCGGTCGGCGGGTTCAACGGTGAGGGGATTTCGCCCTTCACCACGGTGAAGGCCCGCTTGCGCGCATCGATGCGCGGCACGCTGTCCAGCAGGGATTGCGTGTAGGGGTGGTTCGCGCGCTTGAAGACCTGCTCCGACGGCGCCTGTTCCACGACGCGACCCAGATACATGATCACCACGCGGTCGGAGAGATGTTCCACCACCGACAGGTCGTGCGAAATGAACAGATAGGTCAGGTCCAGATCGCGGCGCAGCTGCATGAACAGGTTCAGGATTTGCGCCTGGATCGACACATCCAGCGCCGCCACCGCTTCGTCACACACGATGAATTCCGGCTGCACCGCAAGGGCGCGCGCAATGCCGATACGCTGCCGCTGCCCGCCCGAGAACTGGTGCGGATACCGCGCCTTGAACACCGGATCGAGCCCGGCGCGGCGCATCTGTTCATCGACATAATCGCCGAATTTCCCGCGCGTGGTCAGGCCATGCACCAAGGGCGCCTCGCCCACGATGCGCTCCACCTTCATGCGCGGATTCAGTGACGCATAGGGGTCCTGGAAGATCATCTGCACCGCCAGCTGCGCGCGGCGCGACGCATCACCGGACAGCTTCGACACATCATCGCCGCGCCAGATGATCTGGCCTTCGGACGGGTTCATGATGCCCGCAACCATGCGCCCCAGCGTGGACTTCCCGCAGCCGGATTCACCCACCAGGCCGACCACTTCGCCCTTGCGGATCGACAGGTTCACATTGTCCACCGCGTGCACGATTTCCTCGCGCAGCGGCATGCCCAGGCGCTGCAGCATGCGGCCGGCGATATCAAGCTTCTTCTCGAAGCGCTTGGTGATGCCACGCATCTCCATGATGACATCGGCGCGGCTTGCGGTATCGGCGGCCGCGGCGTCGGCGGTCATCTCGCTCATGCCACGGACTCCAGATGCGGGTTGCAGCAGCGGGCGAAGCGGCCCGGCGCACGTTCCACCAATTCAGGCATGTCGCAGCACGCGTCGATGGGGCGTTCGCAGCGCGCGCGGAAGGCGCAGCCCGGCGGCAGCGACAGCAGTGACGGCGTCATGCCCGGAATCTGCCGCAGCGGCACGCCACGCTTGTTGCGCGACGGCACGCTGCCGATCAGCCCATGCGTATAGGGGTGGAAGGGCGCGTCCAGCACCTGCTCCACAGCACCCTGTTCGACGATGCGGCCGGCGTACATGACGGCGATGTCGTCGGCCAAGCCGGCCACGACCGAGAGGTCATGCGTGATCCAGATCAGGCTGGTGCCGGTGGTCGCGGCAAGCTTCTGCACTTCGGCCAGAATC
>JAAFHD010000037.1:8344-15171 GCA_013298245.1 Alphaproteobacteria bacterium | reverse complement strand
CGGTTGCCTGGCCGGCGGACCGACCGCGCACCACCGTGGGCCGCCTGACGATCACCGCCGTCGCACCCGGCCCGGGCGGCGCCTGTGACCCGATCAGCTTCATGGTGCTGGACCAGGAACCGGGCGTGACCCTGAGCGACGACCCGACGCTGGCGGTGCGCGCGGGCAGCTATGCGGTGTCGCTGTCGCGCCGGCTGCAATAGCGCTTTTTTGTGGGGCTGATTCACGCATCAGGCCTGAAGCCTGATGCGATCAGACCCCAACCGTCACACAAGCATCATCGGCCTGTCACCGCAGGCGGCTATGGCGCGGCCTCCATTCGGGGAGAATCGCCATGCGTCGCCTGCTGCTGTCCACCATCGCCGTCATCGCGCTGAGCGCGCCCGCCATTGCCGATACGCGCTTCGAAGCGCGGCTGATGGGCCAGGCCATCCTGCCCGGCAACACCATGGTGGCACCGCCCGCCGACGCGCCGGAATACTTCGCCATCTCCGGCCGCTTCACCGGCGCGGGAAACCTGCGGAACGAGACCGTCGGCAGCGCGCCTTCCATGAGCCTGCCCGGTTACGGCCGCCGCGCCACGGGCCTGGCGCTGCCCTTCCAGGGCCAGCCGGTGCAAGGGTTTTCGGGCATTCGTCCGGTGGGTGACGGCAGCTATTGGGTGACGGGCGACAACGGCTTCGGCAACCGCCGCAACAGCCCCGACGCGCTGCTGATGGTGCATCGCGTGCGCCCCAACTGGCAGACCGGTGCTGTGGCGCGTGAGCGCACCATTTTCCTGGCTGATCCCAACCGCGTCACGCGCTTTCCCATCACCAATGAAGCCACCGCGACGCGCTATTTGACCGGTGCGGATTTCGACATCGAGAGCATCCAGATGCTGCCCGATGGCACCATGATGCTGGGCGACGAATTCGGCCCCTACCTGCTGCATTTCGACGCCGAAGGCCGGCTGCTGCGCGTGGTCGAAACCACGCTGGATGGAGAGGTGCTGCGCACGCCCGACCACCACGCGCTGCAAGTGCCGCCCAACCCCACGGCCGGTGTGGGTTTCCGCGTGCGTCGCTCGGGTGGTTATGAAGGCATGGCGCTGACGCCGGATGGCCGCACCATCTGGGCGCTGATGGAACAGACGCTGTTCGCCGCCGGCACCGCCAATGCTGAAGGGCCGTTCCTGCGCCTGCTGGAATTCGACGTCACGCGCATGGCATGGTCCGGCCGCAGCCTGCGCTACCGGCTGGAGCCGGGTGCGACCGCGATCGGCGATTTCAACTTCATCGACGAACGCCGCGCGCTGATCATCGAGCGCGACAACGGCGAAGGCGATGCCGCCCGCGCCTGCGCGCAAGGCACCGAGGGCTCGCCGGAACAACCATGTTTCGCGCAGCCCGCCCGGTTCAAGCGTGTGTATCTGGTCGACTTCGGCGCGGTCGACGCGGAAGGTTTTGTGCGCAAGATCGGCCATATCGACCTGATGGCCATCCAGGATCCTGACCGCGTCGCGCGCCAGCGCGGTGACCGTGCCGCGGATGCGCCCGACACCGTCTTCACCTTCCCCTTCTTCACCATCGAGAATGTGGCGATGGTGGATGCCGAGCACATCATCGTCGGCAATGACAACAACCTGCCCTTCAGCGCCGGGCGGCATCTTTCGCGCGCTGACGACAATGAACTGATCCTGCTGCGCGTGCCGGAATTCCTGCGCGCGCGGTGATGCGGGATTGCCCAAGCCCTCACCTGCCGTAGAATGTTCCGCAATCAATGCGGGCGGGTGAGAGCATGAGTGACGAAGCGACGGGGCCCTTCATTCCGGGGCCGCGCCTGCATGTGGCGGGCGCGGCGACAGGCCCACTGGCGGGCCTGAATTTCGCGGTGAAGGACCTGTATGACGTGCAGGGCGCCGTCACCACCTATGGGCATCCGGAATGGGGTCGCACCCATGGCCCTGCGGCGGCCACAGCGCCCGTTGTGCTGGCATTGCTGGAAGCCGGCGCGAACCTGGTGGGCAAGACCAAGACGGTCGAACTGGCCTATGGCCTGACCGGCGAGAATGTCTGGCACGGCACGCCGATCAACCCCAAGGCGCCCACGCGTTTTCCCGGCGGTTCGTCCTGCGGCAGTGCTGCGGCGGTGGCGGCTGGGCTGGTCGATTTCGCGATGGGGTCGGACACGGGTGGATCGGTGCGAATCCCGGCCAGCTATTGCGGCGTGTTCGGCTTCCGGCCCAGCTGGGGTGCGATCAGCCTGGCCGGCTGCTGCCCGCTGGGGCCAAGCTTCGACACGCCCGGCTGGCTGGCGAAGGATGCACACACGCTGTGGCGCGTCGGCTGCGAAATCCTGCCGATGGAACCGGGCGGGCCGAACTGCCTGCCATCGGGCCCGCTGCTGAAGGCCGAGGAGGTCTGGATCAACGCCGACCCGCGCGTGGCGCTGGCGCTGCTGCCGGCGTTGGAAGCGGTGGAACGCGTGATGGGCGCGGCCTTGCCGACCAAGCTGGCATCCGAAGGGCTCGACGCGCTGTACGAGAATTTCCGCTGCATGCAGGCGCAGGAGGCATGGGCCACGCTGGGCGGCTGGGTCACGCGCACATGGCCGGAATTCGGGCCTGGCGTCAGTGCGCGCTTCGATGGCGCGCGCGATATGCCGGCGGAAAAAGCCGCCGCGGGGCGTGCCTTCCGCAAGCGCTTCCAGCACCGCATGCGCAGCCTGCTGGCCGGCGGCGCGGTGGTGGCATACCCCACATCCCCGATGCCTGCGCCATTGCTGACGGCCACGCAGGCCGAACAGAATGCGGTGCGTGAGGCGACAATGGGTGTGACCGCCATCGCGGGCCTGGGCGGCCTGCCGGAAGTGAGCATTCCGGCCGCGACCATCGATGGCGCGCCGATCGGGCTGTCATTGGTGTGCGGCCCGGGGCGCGACCGCATGCTGCTGCGCCTGGCCGAAATGGTGACGGAGCAACTGCCCCGATGAAACTGCGTGACGCCACCGCCGACGACCTGCCGACCATCACCGCCATCTATGCGCATCATGTGCGCCACGGGACCGGCACCTTCGAGGAAGACCCGCCCAGCGAAATCGAAATGGCCGCGCGCATGGCCAAGGTGCAGGTCAGCGGCTGCGCCTGGCTGGTCGCGGAGGCCGAAGGGCGCGTGCTGGGCTTCGCCTATTACGCGCAGTATCGCGACCGCAGCGCATATCGCTTCGCGGCCGAGAACAGCGTGTATGTGCGCGATGATGTGCGCGGGCAGGGCGTGGGCAAGGCGCTGGTCGCAGCACTGGTGGAAGCCGCGGCGCGCCGCGGTTTCCGGCAGATGATCGCGGTGATCGGTGACAGCGAGAATGTCGGCAGCATCGGGCTGCATCTGGCGGCGGGTTTCCGCCAGGTGGGCGTGCTGCGCGCGGCGGGCATGAAGTTCGGCCGCTGGGTGGATGTGGTGCTGATGCAGCGCCCGTTGGGGGAAGCGGACCGGACGCTGCCCGAGTAGCTACTCCGCGCGCAGCCCTGCGGCCCGCACCACCGGCCCCAGTGCGGCCATGGCGCGCCGCTGGTAGTCCGCGATGTCTTCGGGCGTGGTGAACCAGGGGTTGGCGCCCAATTCCAGATAGCTGGCGCGCAGGTCATCGGCCGACAATGCGGCGCGCATCAGCGCGGAAAGCCTCTCCAGCACCGGCGCTGGTATCCCCGCCGGTGCCACCATGCAGGTCCAGGACACGACGTCGAAGCCGGGCAGGGTTTCCGCGATCGTCGGGATTTCCGGCGCGGCCGGGCTGCGCGCGGCGGATGTCACGGCGATGGGGCGCACGCGGCCTTGGCGCGACAGGGTCAGCGTGCCGGGCATGTTGTCGAACATCATCGACACGCGGCCCGCCACCAGGTCCAGCTGCGCCGGCGCGCTGCCGCGATAGGGCACGTGGGTCAGGCGCACGCCGGCCATCATGTTGAACACTTCGCCCGCCAAATGCAGCGTGGTGCCGGGACCGGCGGAAGCGAAGGTCAATTCGCCTGGCCGGGCGCGCGCCAAGGCGATCAATTCCGCGATGTTGCGCACCGGCACATCGGGATGAACCGCCAGCAGATTCGGCAGCTGCCACATGCCCGAGACATACGTAAAATCGCGCGCCACATCGAAGGGCATCGTCGCGAGCATATGCGGGCTGACCGCGTGCGTCGCGATCCCGCCGAGGCCAATGGTGTAACCATCGGGGCGCGATTTCGCGATGGCGTCCACGCCCACATTGCCGCCCGCGCCGGAGCGGTTTTCCACCACGAATTGCTGGCCCGAAAGCTCCGACAATTTCAGGCATAGCCGGCGCGACAGCGTGTCGGTCGGGCCACCTGGCGGATAGGGGTTGATGTAGCGCACGGCCTGCGTCGGCCAGGCTTGCGCGCGCGCGGCAAAGGGCAGCATCGGCGCGGCCAGCGCCGCGCGGCGAGTGATGTGGATCATGAACGTCCTCCCGGGTGGGATGATGCTGTAGCCGCGGTGCCCGGCGCCACTGGAATCGGCGCGGCACACATGGCATGGCGTGGGCATGCACCGCCTGTCGCGCCGCGCGATGATCGCACTTCCCTTGCCCGCCTTGGCGCAAACGCGCCTCGCACCCACGCATTGGGATGCGCCGGACAGTGCCGCGCTGATCGCGCGGCTGCGCGCGGGCGGGCTGGTGCTGTTCTTCCGCCACGCCGACACCATCGGCGAGAATTGCGACATGTCGTTTCGTGTGGGTGACCGCGCGGGGCAGCGCAACATCGCGCCGCGCGGGCGTGTGCAGAGCGCGGAGATCGGGCGGCGCATGGCGGCGCTGAACATTCCCGTGGCACTTCCGGTGCTGGCAGGGCCGGTCTATCGCGCGCGCGACACCGCCGAGCACATGGTGGGTGCGGCGAATGTCACCGTCACCGACAGCCTGCTGGCGGATGATTTTTCCGGCCCGCGTTTGTCATGGGTGCTGGATGAACACCGGCGCCTGTTCGCGGAACCGGTGCAGGGTGCGAACCGCGTGCTGGTGGGGCATCGCACGCCGGCCATCATGGTGGCGGGCGATCCGGTCGCGGGGCGCGCCTTCCCCGAGGGCGGCGCGCTGGTGATCGAACCGCGCGGCGGGCGGGATTTTCGTGTGCTGGGGATCGTGGAATTCGCGCCGGTGCCGGGGGGTGGGTTTCACGGTTGCTGAAGCAACGCGTCGGGCCCCGGCAAGGCTGTCGATCACATTCATGTGTGGCGGATGACTGAGCCCGCGGCCTCCCTGGCGGTGGACCGCCACTTGGTGGGAATGGCCTGCATGTGACGCGCAGCGCACAACCAGTTGGTTGTTGACGATGCCTGCATTGTCATGCGCGAATCACACATCACGGATCAAGAAGTCGACGCATGGTGAGCAACACAGCGTCCAATGATTCGGGCGTCGGTTCGCGGAATCTCTGGTCGCGGATGGTGTTCAGCAACGGCGAATGCGCAGCCGCCTAGGGAGATCGATCGATGGCGACATTCACCGCACAGACCGCGACCGGCGTCGACATGCGCAATCTCTGGCCCGGTGCGGGGCTGGCGACGATCACCTCCACCAACAGCGCCAGTTCTTCCCTCTACAGCGTGCAGCTCTCGACCGGCTTGCGCCTGGAATATCTGGGTGGCGGCTTCACCTATTCCGGCGTGACGCCGACCGGGGGGAACTACACCAGCATCGAAATCCGCTCGAACGGCGGCGGCACGCTGTTGGGCAGCTTCAGCACCGGCCCAGGCGGCGCGCCGTTGACCGCCATCAACACCCTGGACTGGGTGACCAATCTGGCATTGCTGGGCGGTGACAGCACCATCACGGGCGGGTCGGGTGCCGACTACCTGATCGGCGGCTTCGGGGATGATGTCATCGTTGGTGGTAACGGCAATGATGTCATCGTCGACTATGCGGGCGTGGTGGATATCGATGGCGGCGTCGGCAATGACGTCCTGCTTGCGATTCTCGGCGGCAATGCCGCCGTTACGATCGATTTGAACCTTGTGGGTCTGCAGGGCTCCGGCACCTGGGGCAGCATCCGCAACGTGGAGGCGCTGGGTAGCTCGCCCACCGAGCGCTTCACACTGCCCAATGGCAGTGACACCGTGATCACCCACCAGACCCTGCCGCTGAATGACTATATCCAGACCGGCGGTGGCAACGACACCGTCTACATCTGGCGCGGCCAGGACAACGTGGACATGGGCAGCGGCGTCTCCAATGATGACCTGCTGGTGGTGAACTATGCCCACAACACGGCCAGCATCACCATGACGCTGACCTCACCGAGCGAAGGCATCATCACCGACAACGAAGCCGGCAACCTGCGGGATTCGGTCACCTTCGTCGAGGTCGCGCGCTACAACATCACGAGTGGATCAGGGGCGGATACGCTGTTCGGCGGCACGCTTGCAGACACCCTGGATGGTGGTGGCGGCGCGGATGAATTGAGCGGTGGCTTGGGCAGCGATGTCTACGCCGTGGACAATGCCGGCGACCTGGTGATCGAGAACGCGAATGCCGGGCAGGACACGGTGTATTTCCGGATCAACGGCACGCTGGCACCGAATGTCGAAATCGGCCGGCTGATCGGCACGGCGACCGTTTTGAACGGCAATTCGCAGGACAACGCGCTGGTCAGCAATGATGGCGGCCTGTCGTCATCCCTGGTCGGCGGCGCGGGCAATGACACCTTCTGGTCCGGTGCGCAGCGCGACACGCTGGATGGCGGCGCGGACAACGACGTCTTCTACACCGGCGGCGGCAACGACCGGTGCATCGGCGGCACCGGCGACGACCAGGTGGTGGTCTACGACATGGGCGTG
>JAAFHD010000037.1:5759-8334 GCA_013298245.1 Alphaproteobacteria bacterium | reverse complement strand
TGGGCGTGGTCCTGGTGGAGAATGCCGGCGAAGGCACCGAGACCTACTGGGTCGGCGCCGCGGGCGATTTCCTGATGGACAGCAACACCGAGATCGCGCGGCTGTTCGGTGCCGGCACGGGCCTGCGCGGTAACAGCGGCAACAACGACCTCGTCGCGAATGTCACTGCCAGCACGCTGCAGGGCAATGTCGGTGACGATGTGCTGTGGGGTCAGGGCGGTGCTGATTCGCTGAATGGCGGCTTCGGCAACGACATCATGCGCACGGGTGGTGGTGCGGATACCTGCGTGGGTGGCTCGGGCAATGACAGCTATGTCGTCCTCAATGCCGGCGCGGTCATCACCGAGCTGGCGGGCGAGGGCTATGACATCGTCTACATGGGTGCCGCGGGCGCGCTGTTCATCGGCGAGAATGTCGAGGAAGCGCGGCTGTTCGGCGCGGGCAATGCGCTGATCGGCGGCGCGGTGGACAACCTGCTGGTGGGCAACAACGCCGGTGTGGCCAGCAGCATCGATGCGGGTGGCGGGAATGACCTGATTTATGGCTCGACCGCGGGCGATATCCTGACCGGCGGGGCCGGCAATGACACGCTGTATGGGCTGTCCGGTGCGGACCAGTTCCGCTTCGGAGCGCCCGGCTGGGGCTTCGACCAGATCGCTGATTTCAGCCAGGCACAGGGCGATAAGCTGTATATGGTCGGCAGTGGGGCGACGGATTTCTCGCAGCTGGTGATCGTGTCGGGCGCCAATACGCAGATCACCTTCAATGGTGCGGTGATCTATCTGTTCGGCGTCGCGGCTGTGACAGCCGGCGATTTCATCTTCGCCTGAGGCGCAAGGCGACAGTGCAGCATTCCGGCGAAGCCTGCACTCCACACGGCAGCTGGCGTGGTTCGTCGTGTTGATGTGGTCATCCGGTGGCGCGACACACGCGACACAAACCAAGTTGATCAAGCGCGCGGAAAAATGCGTCGCTATGACCTCAATCATCACGGGGTGATTCATGGCCAGCTATTCCACCACCAGCGCCACCGGCGTGGATATGCGGAACCTCTGGCCGGGGGTGGGCTTCAGCACCATCACCTCGACCAATACCAACAACGCGACCACCTATTCGGTGCAGCTGTCCTCGGGCCTGCGGCTGGTCTTCACCGGCAGCGGTTTTACCTATTCCGGCGTGACGCCGACGGGCGGCACCTATACCAGCATCAGCCTGTTCACCGGTGATGGCCTGACCTTCCTGTCGGGCTTCACACCGGCCGGCGCGGGGGGCGCGCTGGTCAATATCGGCAGCACGACCGACTGGCAGGCGAACGCCTTGTTGCTCGGCGGCACCAGCAATGTCAGCGGTGCGGGCGGCGCGGATCATCTGCTGGGCGGCATTGGCACCGAGACCATCAACGGCGCCGGCGGCGACGACACCATCAACGGCACCGACGGCATCGACAGCATCGATGGCGGCGCCGGCAATGACGTGGTGATCGGCGGCCATTCAACCAGTGCCGACATGATCATCGACGTGAACCTGGCCGGCGTGCAAGGCAGTGGCGCCTGGGGCGTCATCGCGAATGTGGAGGCGCTGGGCACCGCCGCGCGCGGCTTCGCGACCGGTTCCGGCGATGACGTCATCACCACCAATGACACCATCGTGCTGCGCGACTTCATCCAGACCTTCAGCGGCAATGACACGGTGGTGGTAACGCGCGGTGAGGACACGGTGGACCTGGGCACCGGCGGCGATGATGTGCTGGTGGCGAACTACGCGCACAACAGCGCCGGCGTGGACATGACGATCAGTTCGCCGACCGGCACCGACATCACCGGCACCATCACCGATGGCGAGGCCGGCCTGCTGCTGGATTCCGTCGCCTTCAGCGGCGTGCGCCGTTTCGTTGTGGCTGGCGGTTCGGGGGCGGACACGCTGCGCGGCGGCAATGGCGCGGACACGCTGTTCGGCAATGGCGGCGACGACGTCATCTACGGCAATGACGGTGCGGACAGCATCAATGGCGGGATCGGCACGGATGTCTTCATCACCGACCTGTCCTTCAGTGCTGTGGATTTCGTCATTGATGTCGCCGCGGTGTCGCAGGTGATCGGCGGCGGCATGTCGGTGACCGGCATGGAGCAGCTGGGCATTCGCAACCTGGCCAGCTTCAAGACGGGCGTGGGTGATGACCTGGTCGTCACCGGTTTGAACGCCGCCTATGTCGGCATCGAGGACCAGGTGGAAACCGGCGCGGGCGCCGACCGCGTCTTCGTCGGTCGCGGCCATGATCGTGTGCTGATGGGCACCCAGACCGGGCCGCTGGACACGCTGGTGATCCAGTATTCCTGGACCAACACCGCCATCACCTCGCCAGGGTTGGCCGACAATGGCGGCGGCAATTTCAGCGGCACCTTTGGCAATGCGACGGACAGCGCGCGCGTGACCTTCACCGGCGTGGAGGTGTTTCAGATCTTCACCGGCAGCGGCGCGGACAGCCTGTTCGGCGGTGCCGGCAACGATTTCTTCAGCACCGGTCTGGGCAGCGACACGATCACCGGCGGCGCTGGTGACGACATCATCAACCCTG
>JAAFHD010000037.1:0-5749 GCA_013298245.1 Alphaproteobacteria bacterium | reverse complement strand
AACGAATTCGTCAATGACGCGTCGGGCAACAACACCCTGGTGGTGGACTACACGACCAGCGCCAGCAACGTGACGATGGACAGCTTAGGCAACATCAGCACCGCCGATGGCCTGAACAGCATCTATTATTCCGGTTTCTTCGCGCGGCAGATCTTCACCGGCAGCGGCAGCGACACGCTGCTGGGCGGTGATGGCTATGGCGATGTGCTTGATGGCGGCGGGGGTGCGGACAGCATGACCGGTGGCCAGGGCGATGACACCTATGTGGTGGACAATGCCGGTGATGTGGTGGTCGAGGGCGGCTTTGGTGGCGGCACCGACACCATCTATTTCCGCATAGGTGGGCAGACGCTGGCGGCTGGTGTTGAGGTCGCGCGCCTGATCGGCACCGCCACCACCGTGACCGGCAATGCCCTGGACAATGCGCTGGTCAGCAATGAGACCGGCCTGGCCTCCACGCTGACCGGCGGCGCGGGCAACGACACTTTCTGGTCGGGCGCGCAGGCCGATCGGATGGATGGCGGCGCTGACAATGATGTCTTCTACACCGGCGGCGGCGCCGATCGCGCGCTTGGCGGCACGGGCGATGACCAGGTGGTGGTGTATCACCTCGGCGTCATCCTGACCGAGAATCCCGGCGAGGGCACCGACACCTATTGGGTCGATGTCGTGGGCAATTTCCTGATGGATGCGAACACCGAAATCGCGCGGCTGTTCGGCGCCGGCACCGGGCTGCGCGGCAATGCCGGCAACAACGACCTGGTGGCGAATGTCACCGCCAGCACGCTGCAGGGCAATGCCGGTGATGACGTGTTGTGGGGGCAGGGTGGTGCGGATTCGCTGACCGGCGGGGCGGGCAACGACATCTTCCGCACCGGCGGCGGCGCCGACAGCTGCGCGGGCGGCGCGGACAACGACAGCTATGTCATCCTGAACACCGGCGCCGTCGTCACCGAACTGGCGAATGAGGGCTATGACATCGCCTATATGGGTGCCGCCGGCGCCTTCTTCATTGGCGAGAACGTGGAGGAAGCGCGGCTGTTCGGCGCGGGCAACGCGCTGATCGGCGGTGCGGTGGACAACCTGCTGGTCGGCAACAATGCGGGTGTTGCCAGCAGCATCGATGCGGGTGGCGGGAATGACCTGATTTATGGCTCGACCGCGGGCGATATCCTGACCGGCGGTGCGGGCAATGACACGCTGTATGGGCTGTCGGGCGCGGATCAGTTCCGCTTCGGCGCACCGGGCTGGGGCTTCGATCAGATCGCTGATTTCAGCACCGCCGAGGGCGACAAGCTGTACATGGTCGGCAGTGGTGCGACGGATTTCTCGCAACTGGCGATCGTGTCGGGTGCGAACACGCAGATCAGCTTCAACGGTGCAGTGATCTACCTGTTCGGGGTGGCGGGGGTGACGGCGTCGGACTTCATTTTCGCCTGATCACCCCATCAGGTCCGACAGCACCTTCGCCGTGTAATCCACCACCGGAATCACGCGGCCATAATTCAACCGCGTCGGCCCGATCACCCCGATCGCGCCGACGATCTTTTCTTCGCCATTGCGGAAGGGTGCGACCACCATCGACAACCCCGCCGCATTGAACAGCGCATTCTCGGCGCCGATGAAGATCTGCACGCCTTCTCCGCCCTGGGCCATTTCCACCAGCTTCAGCACGGTTTCCTGCGCCTCCAGCCGTTCGAACAGCGCCTGGATTTCCTGCACCCGCGCCATCTGGTCCAGGTTCTGCAACAGCTTCGCCTGGCCGCGCAGAATCAGGCTGCCGCCGGTGCCGGGCGCGCCGCCGGCCAGCACGCCAAGGCCGCTTTCCACCACCTGGTTCGTCAGCGCATCCAGCGCGGTGCGGTTCGCGGCGATTTCGGTGTCCACCAGGTCACGCAGACCACCCAGCGTCAGCCCATGCAGGCGCGCGTTCAGGTAGTTGGTGGCCTGCATCAAGGCGCCCGCCGGCAGGCCGGGCGGTAATTCCACCACGCGGTTTTCCACCTGCCCATCGGCCGAGACCAGCACCACCAGCGCGCGGTTCAACCCCAGTGCGACGAACTCCACATGCTTCACCGCTGCATCGGCTTTCGGCGCGACGACCAGGCCGGCCGCGCCGGCAAGGCCGCTCAACATCTGGCCCGCCTCGGCCATGGTGTCCTGCAGGGAACGCCCATGCGCGACGCAGCGTGCCGCGATGGCTTCGCGGTCTTCTTCCGCCAGCGCGCCGAATTCCAGCAACCCATCCACGAAGAGGCGCAGGCCGCGCTGCGTCGGCAGACGCCCCGCCGAAGTGTGCGGCGCGAAGATCAGCCCCGCTTCTTCCAGATCCTGCATCACGTTGCGGATGGATGCGGGCGAGAGATTCAACGGCAGCCGGCGCGACAACGTGCGGCTGCCCACGGGTTCGCCGGTGTGGACATATAGCTCCACCAACTCGCGCAGGATGGTGGTGCTGCGGCTGTCCAGTCCCGTGGGCGTGATCCGGGGCGGTGCCGCCCGGAAGCTCGGTGTCTGCATGGGGCGAAGTGTAGGGACCGTGTGGCGTCGGTGCAAACCGTTGTATGCTGCGCGAAACCAGTAGGGACGCCCGCATGAACCGCCGCACCGCCATCGCAGCACCCTTGATCGCCGCCCCCGCCCTGCTGGGCCGCGCGCAGGCGCAGGCGCCAACACTGGTCACCGAGGAATTCATGGTGCCATCGGGCGATGCCGGCATCGAATTGTTCGTGCGCAACAAGCGGCCCGAGACGCTGACCAGCTTCACGCCCAACCGCACGCTGCTGTTCGTGCATGGCGCGACATACCCGGCGCATACGGCGTTTGACCTGCCGCTGGGTGGCCTGTCCTGGATGGACTACATCGCCGCGCGCGGCTTCGATGTGTGGTGCGTGGATGTCCGCGGCTATGGCCGGTCCACCCGCCCGCCGGAAATGGCGCAGCCGCCCGAGGCCAACCCGCCGATCGTGCGTGGCGAAACAGCGGTAGCCGATATCGGCGCGGCGGCTGCCTTCATCCGCAACCGGCGCGGCGTGCCGCGCATGATGCATATGGGCTGGTCCTGGGGCTCGGCGCTGATGGGCCGCTTCGCCGCAGACAACCCCACGCTGGTGGAGCGCCTGGTGCTGTATGCGCCAGGTTGGCTGCGTGATGGTGCGTCGCTGGCGGCCGGTGCGGCGGGCGCCACGCTCGGTGCCTATCGCACCGTCACCCAGGCGCAGGCGCGCGAGCGCTGGATGACCGGCGTGCCCGAACGCGCGCGTGCCACACTGATCCCCGCCGGCTGGTTCGAACACTGGGCCGGTGTCACCTGGGCGACCGATCCCGATGGCCTGCGCCGCAACCCGCCCGCACTGCGCGCGCCCAATGGCGTGCTGCAGGATGGCGTGGAATTCTGGCAGGCCGGGCGCCCCTTCTGGGACCCCGCGCGCGTCACCGCGCCCACGCTCTTGGTGGTGGCGGAATGGGACCGCGACACGCCGCCCGCCATGGCCGCGACCATCTTCCCGCTGCTGACCGCAAGCCCGGGCAAGCGCCTGGTGATGCTGGCCGATGGCACACATACAATCGTGATGGAACGCAACCGCGGCGCCTTGTTCCAGGCGGTGCAGGTGTTCCTGGAAGAGGCGATGGCCTGATCGGTCGCGTCTGTCGCGCCGAGAGGAAAAGCCGATTGTCCGCAAGGCGCGCGATGTGCGACAGCAGGGGGATGCGAAACGCCCTGCTTGCCCTGTTGTGTTTGACCGCGCTGCCGGCCGCCGCGCAGGTCTTCGCCGTGCAGACGCTCTATTGCGGCGGGCGGTTGATAGCGGAACAGTTCGAGACCCGCGTCACGCCAGGTGCGCAGGGGCGGGCGGAATACTTCGTGACGCTGCGCAATCCCGCCGCGACCCCACTGCGCTACCAGCTGCAATTCGTCGCTGATGCGCTGGGCAAGCCCTATGGCCAATTCACGCTGACGGCCGGCCAGCGGCGCCCGCAGGCGTTGGGGTATGCGTTGAACATGCAGGGGCGCTCGCCGTTGCGCGGGCAGGCTTTGGCGGATGCGCTGCGCGTCAGCTGCAGTTAATGCACCCCACCAGGCGCATGCGGACTGTCCAGGCTGAAGGGCGGGATCACGACATCAAAGGCCTCGCCCGTCACCACATCGACCATGTGGTACATGCCCTTCATGAACCCCGACGGCGTGCTGAGCGGCGTGCCTGAGGTGTAGTGGAACTCCTCGCCCGCCTCCAGCACGGGCTGTTCGCCGACCACGCCTTCGCCATGCACGCGCTGCCCGCGGCCCTGCGCGTCCGTGATGATCCAGGTGCGCTTCTTGAGCTGCACGGCCACCTTGCCCTCGTTCACGATCTCGACGCGATAGGCCCAGACATATTGCCCGCGCGCCACATCCGACTGGTCATCCAGATAGAAGGCGCGCACGGATACGCGCACTTCGCGCGTGACAGCGGTGTAGCTGCGCGGGCGGTTCACGTGCGCCGCATGGTGGCGGTCGCCAGCCCCGCGCCCATCAGCGCGGCACCACCAACCCGGTTGAACCAGCGCCGCGCGGTGGGGCGGGTTGCCACACCCGACAGCCGCCCGGCCAGCAGCGCGTAGATCAGCGCATTGGCCGCCGCCAGCACCACGAAGGTCACGACCAGCAGTGCGGCCTGCGGCAGGAAGGGCCGCGCTGTGTCGATGAATTGCGGCACGAAGGCGACGAAGAAGGCGATGCCCTTGGGGTTCAGCGCGGTCACCACATAGGCGTCGCGCATGGCACGCCGGCCGGTCATGGCGGGCACCACGCCGGCATCGACCGGCGCGCGCCAGAGCTTGATGCCGAGCCAGATCAGATACGCCGCACCCGCCCATTTGAAGATGGTGAACAGCGTGGCCGAGGTGGCCAGCACCGCGCCCAGACCGGCCAGCGACAAGGTGATCGCCGTCAGATCACCAAGTGCGACACCCGCCACCAACGGCAAGGCATTGCGCCGGCCCGCGCCGAGCGACTGGCCGATGACCAGCAGGATGGTGGGGCCGGGAATCGCCAGCATCACCAGCGTTGCGGCCACGAAAGCCAGGTAGGTTTCGAGCGTCATTCGGCAGCGACCGCCAATGGGGTTGCGGCGTCCAGCGCCTCGGCCAGATCATCGATCAGATCGGCCACGTCTTCCAGCCCGACGGACAGGCGCACGACGCCGTCGGAAATGCCGAGCTTGGCGCGTTCCTCCGCACCGATGCGCAGATGCGTGGTGGTGGCCGGATGCGTCACCATCGACTTCGAATCACCCAGGTTGTTCGAGATGTCGATGATGCGCAGCGCATCCATGAAGCGGAACGCCGCATCCTTGCCGCCATGCAGTTCCAGGCTGACGACGGTGCCGCCCGCGGACATCTGGCGCATCGCCAGCGCCTGCTGCGGATGGTCGGCGCGGAAGGGGTAGAGCACGCGCTTGATCTCGGCGCGTTCGGCCAGGAAATCGGCCACTTGCGCAGCGCTGCGGCACATCGCATCGACGCGCAGCTTCAGCGTTTCCAACCCCTTCAGGATCACCCAGGCGTTGAACACCGCCATCGAAGGGCCGGTGTTGCGGATGAAGGGTTGCAGCACGTCATCCACCCATTTCTTCGGGCCGAGAACGGCGCCGCCCAGCACGCGGCCCTGGCCGTCCATGTGCTTGGTGCAGGAATAGGTGATGATATCCGCACCCATTTCCAACGGGCGTTGCAGCAGGGGTGTGGCGAAGACATTGTCCACCACGAC
>JAAFHD010000369.1 GCA_013298245.1 Alphaproteobacteria bacterium | reverse complement strand
GGCACTGCTGCGTCTGAAGGGCGAGAGCATCGCCGTGGGTGAACTGCGTGTCACGCCCTTGGCCCTGGACAGTGCCGCGCCCGCGCTGTGATGATGCGCGGAAGCAACCAAGGAAGGTCGCATGTCGGACCAGGCTCCATCCAAGCGTCGTCTGCTGGTGGTCAAGGGCGCGGCCCTGGGCGCGCTGGCCGGCACCGCGCAGGCGCAGGGTCCGAAGAGCGGCTTTCGCGAACCACCGCGCAGTGGCGTGACCGATGCTGACCCGCAGGACCCGCCGAACCAGGGCCGTGGTGGTGGTGCGCAGCGCCCGGGTGGTGTGACGGATGCCGACCCGCAGGACCCGCCAGGCCAGGGGCGTGGTGGTGGCCAGCAGCGCCCTGGCGGCGTGACGGATGCGGACCCGCAGGACCCTCCCGGACAAGGTCGCGGTGGTGGTCAACCGCGCCCTGGCGGCGCGACGGATGCAGACCCGCAGGACCCTCCCGGCCAGGGCCGTGGCGGCGGGCAACAGCGCCCCGGTGGCGTGACCGATGCCGACCCGCAGGACCCGCCCGGACAGGGGCGCGGCGGCGGCCAGCAACGCCCGCCAGGCGGTGGCCAACAACAGCGTCCAGGCGGCGTGACCGACGCCGACCCACAGGACCCGCCAGGCCAAGGTCGCGGCGGTGGCGGGCAGACGCCGCAGCGTGGGCAATCCGACGCCGACCCGACCGACCCGCCTGGCCAAGGGCGCGGCGGCGGCCGTGGCCCCACGCCGCCACAGCAGATGCAGCCGCCACCGCAACGCGGCCCCGCGACGCAGACCGATTCCGACCCCACCGACCTGCCCGGCGAAACCCGTGGCGGACGCGGCCAGGGCACTGCGCCGGCGCCGCCGCAACGCAAGTAGAATTCAGGTCTTCCGCGCCTGGTCATAGGGCGCGTAGGGCGGGTGTTCGCCGATCGTCGCCATGTCGATTTCGACCAGCACGGGGCCGGGTGTCGCGAAGGCGCGCGCCAGTGTCGGGCCGAATTCGGCGATGCTGGAAACGCGCATGCCCGGCAGGCCCGCCAGTGCCGCCAGCGCCATCAAATCCGGGCCGTGGAGGTCGTGGTAGAAGCGGCGGCCGGCGGCAAAATCCTGGATGTGGCGGATGACGCCATAGCCGCGGTCGTTCATCACCATGATGACCAGTTCGGCGCGTTCCTGCACGGCGGTCCATAGCTCGGGCAGGTTGATGGCGAAGCCGCCATCGCCGCACATCGCCAGCGCCTTGCGGCCTGGTGCGCCAAGCGCGGCGCCGATGCCGAGCGGCAGGCCAGGGCCTATCGCAGCGCCCACCGGATGCACCGCGTCGCGCGGCCCGATCACGGGAAAAATCCGGTTGCCCCAGGCGGAATTGCTGATGGTGATGTCGCGCACGAACAGCGCGTCGCGCGGCATCACGGCGCGCAGGGTTTCGGGGAAGGTTTCGTATGGCCCGAGGCCAGCGGCATAGGCGGCGATGGCGCGGGGTTTCAGCGCTGCGATATCGTCGTGCAGCGCGGGCGGGCGCGGCGTCAATGCATCGGCAATGGCGCGCATGGTGAGTGCGGCGTCGCCACGAATAAAAACATCGGATGCGTAGGTGCGGCCGCGCGCGGCGGGGTCCAGATCCACATGGATCAGTGGGCGCGGCAGGGGGAGTGAAAAATCCTGGGTTTCATGGCCGCGCAGGCGGCTGCCGACGACCAGCATCGCATCGCAACTGGCGTAGAAATCGCGCACCGGCGCGCTGCCATTGCCGTGCAGGCCGCCCAGGGTGCGCGGGTCGTCCTCCGCGATGATGCCGCGGCCGTTCCAGGAATGGACGGCGCCGAAGCCAAGGTCCAGCAGGCGCAGCGCGGCATCGCGCGCGCCCTTGGCGCCATTGCCGAGCCACAGCATCGGGCGTTCCGCGCGCGACAGCACGGCGATGGCGGCGGCCAAGGCGGCGGGGTCGGGCGGCATGGCGGCGGGGATGTGCAGCGCGAAGCTGGACCAGTCCGGGCGCGGCACTTCGGCGCGTTGCAGATCGATCGGGATTTCGACGCTGACGGGTCCCATCGGCGCAGTCAGTGCGGCGGTTGCGGCGGCGGTCAGCAGGCCGAGGGCTTCGCCGGCGGCGCGCACGCGGAAGGCCTGTTTGCATACGGCATCCAGCATGGCCGTCTGGCCCGGCACGTCATGCACGGTACCCATGTCGCGGTCGATGAAACGCGTCGCGGTCTGGCCGGTGATGTGCAGCACCGGGCTGCCGGCGAAGCGCGCTTCCACCAGGCCTGGCATGGCGTTGGCCGCACCCGGGCCGGTGGAGCTGAAGATCACGCCAAGCCCGCCGGAGACGCGGGCATAGGCATCGGCCATATGGGCGCCGCCCATCTCTCCGCGCGCCATGACGTAGCGCACGGCGTTGCGCTGGGAGAGCGCATCCAGCATCGGGATATTGTGCACCGAGACGATGCCGAAGGCGGTGCGCACACCAATCGCGGGGAGAAAATCCGCGACCAGGTCGCCGACTGTGTAGGGCATGCGCGTTCCTCACGGTTTTGCGTGACGATAGACCGGGCCGAAGGCGGCGCAAGGCTGTGTCGATTGGCACGGCGCGGGCGCCGATGGCAGAAAGCCCGGAGGAGGAGAAAGACATGCGCAGCATCATGACCATCCTGGCCGCAACCCTGCTGGCCACCACACCCGCCATGGCGCAGGTGCGCAGTTTTTGCAGCGGCGCGGTAGAGGTGAATGCCGGCTATCGCGGCGCCAGCGACGCGCAGGGCAACTACATCGAATACACCGCCTCCGTCAGCGGCACGGACCCGAACCGGATATCGCTGAATGTGACGGTGTCGTTCAACGCGCCGATGGGCGTGCGGGCCGCGCCGCCCACGCAGGTGAGCCTCGGCGCGATGGGGCGCGCGCGGGTGGTGCTCGGCACGGAGCGCCCGCAGGGGACTGGCCTGCGCCCGAGCATACCGCGCGCGGAGATCGCGAACTACGTCGCGGTGCGCTGCCCCTAAGGGCCCGCGTTCAGCCCCGCGCGCAGGGCGCGGCCTTCGGTGCTGTCGGCATCGATCAGGCCTTCGCGCAGGAAGAGGTCGATCAGCACCAGGTTGACGTTGAACTTCACGTCGTCGGTTTCGCGCACGCATTCCAGCAGGCGTGCTGCGGGCCATAATTCGAAGCGTTCCACCTCGTCGTCGTTGGGGCGGGGGGTGAAGTCTTCGGGCAGCTCGATGTCGAACACATGCAGCACGTCGCGGCGCAGGCCTTCGCGGTTGGTCAGGATGTAGCTGATGCGCCCTGTGCGCTGCGCGTGGGCTGCCAGTTCGGGTGTCATGCCGGCTTCTTCGTCGGCCTCTTTCACCAGGCATTCCAGCGCGGATAATCCGGCCGGCATGCCGCCGGCCACGATGTTGTCCAGTTGGCCGGGCGCCACCGCCTTGTCGCGCGCGCGCACGCCCACCCAGATGTGCAGCCCGTCCGCGCGGCGGACCAGGCCGTTCAAATGCACGCCCTGGCCGATCACGCCGAAGCAGGGGATGGCGCCGCGGTCCAGCGTGGCCAGCACCGGGCCTTCGGCATCGGGGCGGACATCGAACATTTCGCCGCGGATGCGCAGGAAGCCCCGATCGGCCAGGTGGCCGGCCAGGCGTTGCAGCGCGATGCTGGCCTGGCCACCGCCGCGCAACCGCCCGGCCAGCGACACGCCGCGGCCGTCGAAATGCACATCGCGCGGGAAGAAGGTCAGCGCCTGGATGGCATCGGGCATGATCCAGCCGACATGCTCGCCCTGGATGCGGAAGGGCAGGCGTGGTGCGGGGCTTGGCGTGTTGTTGCAGGCATGGATGTGGCGCAGCAGGTCGGGCATGGCACGCTTATCGGGCGCGTGGGCGTGGCACTCAATCCCGGCGTTGCGGGAGAATGC
>JAAFHD010000368.1 GCA_013298245.1 Alphaproteobacteria bacterium | reverse complement strand
GCCGGGCTTGCGGTGTCGGCTGGCAGCCCGGCGCTTGATGCAGCGCCACCTGATGGCGCCTTCTACCTGTTCCCCGGCTTGCGCGGCCGCGGCGATGACGTGGCCATCGCCGATCAACTGCTGGAGGCAGGCGTCGCCACCGTCCCCGGCAGTGCGTTCGGTGCGCCGGGGCATCTGCGCTTGTCCTTCGCGACGGATATCGAGACCCTGCGTGAGGGTTGCCGGCGGATCGTCTCGGCCTTGGGCGCGGTGGCATGACTATGTCGGTCGCGCTGGCGCTGGTGCCGATCATGCTGTTGATCGGCTTTGGTGTGCTGCTGCGTCAGCGCGGCTTGCTCTCGGCGGCCTTCTGGCCGGAGGCCGAGCGGCTCGGTTATTTTATCCTGTTGCCTATGCTGTTTTTTCATGGCCTAGCCACCGCCAGGCTCGATGCCCTGCCGATTGCCGGCATCGCGCTCACATTGGTCGTTGCGACACTGGCGGTGGCGGGTGCGGTGGTGGCGCTGCGACCGTTGATGCGGATCGACGGGCCGGGCTTCACATCGGTCTTCCAGGGCAGCGTTCGCTTCAACAATTATGTGGGCGTGACATTGGCGGCCGGCTTGTTCGGCGCCGAAGGCGTCGCGCTCGCGGCGATCTGCAACGCGGTGGTGGTGCCATTGGTCAATGTGTTGTGCGTGCTGGTCTTCGCGCGCCACGGCGCCGTGCGCCAGGGATGGCGCGGCGTTGGCCGGCAGATCGCAACCAATCCGCTGGTGATGGGGTGCGCCGGGGGGATGCTGTTCCAATTGCTGGGGCTGCGACTGCCCGAGGGCGTGGAGCCGGCGCTGCGCGTGCTGGGTGCCGCGGCACTGCCGGTCGGCCTGCTTTGTGTCGGTGCGGCGCTCGACTTTGGAACGGCGCGCCAATGGATCGGACCATTGGCGGCGGCGTCGAGCGCCAAGTTTGTCGCCCTGCCGCTGGTGACACTGGCCTTCGGAATTGTGCTGGGGCTCGAGGGCACGGCGCTGCTGGTGGCGCTGCTGTTCCAGGCGATGCCGACGGCGTCGTCAGCCTATGTCATGGCGCGCCAATTGGGCGGGGACGCGCCCCTGATGGCCGGAATCACCGCCGGCCAGACGGTTCTGGCTGCCATTGCGGTGCCATTGATGCTCGGCGGGTTGTTCGACCTTGTCGCCGGCTAAAGTGCGGATGGCCGGATTGCCCAAGCCATTCGCGGCCTGAGCGCGGAAACCATGTCACTCGGCCATTCCGCCGGGCGCCTGGCGCAGCCCCATAGCCAGCACCAGCGTCACCAGTTCCGCCTGGCGCGAGGTGCCGGTCTTGGCAAACAGCGCGCGCAGCTGGGACCGAACGGTGTGCACCGAAACCCCGCGCAAGGTGGCGCAATCGGCCGCGGCCAGGCCATCGGCCATGTCGAGCGCCAGCGCGGCTTCCGCTGCGGTGAAGCCGAAGGCCTCGCGCAGGAAGGAATGGCTGGGCAGCCGGCGGCGCGCCGCGTCCAGCACGGTCAGCATGACGCCCTTGCCCTCCAGCGGCTGGAAGCTGACCAGATAGGGCGGCGGGCCTTCGCTGCGCGGCAGCGGCATTTCGCCCGCAACACCATACAGCGCTTCTTGCAACATGGCGGTGAAGCGCCGGCGCAGCCCGGCATCCACCGGCGCCATCCCCAGCACCGCATGGGCCGAGAGCGCCTTTTCATCCGCGCGCAGCAGCCTTTGCATCGCGCGGTTCAGGAAGGCCGCCTGGCCGTCAGGCCCATAGAGCGCGATCGCGACCGACTGCCCATCCAGGGCGGCGTGCAGCAGGCTGGCGGAGGTCACGCTGTGCATGATGGTATCGCGGGGCATCGGAGCACCTTTCGGTTGGCCATGGCGACACCTTATGCGGGCGCGCGTCAGCCGCCGGTCAGCGCAGCGTCAGTCCGGAATGACGGTGGCGTAACGCCATTCACGCCAGCGTTATGGGGTGGGGAGATGCGCCTGACCGGGCTTCTGCTAGCCTCGCCGCCATGCGGATGGATGACGAGCGGGAAAGCCGCAACATCGAGGATCGGCGCGGCCAGCGGGGTATTCCCGGCGGCGGGCGTGGCGTGGCGGGCGGTGGGCTTGGCCTGGTGGTGGTCGTGGTGCTGGCGCTGTTCTTCGGCGTGGACCCGCGCGTGTTGTTGCAGGGGCTGGATGGCGGCCCGCCCGCACAGCAGGCCAGCGCGCCGTCCGACCCGGCGGCGCAGGATGCCGATGCGCGCTTCGTCTCGCGGGTGCTGGCGAGCACCGAGGATGTCTGGACCGCCGAATTCCGCCGCATGAACCGCCAATACGAAGCGCCGCGCCTGGTGCTGTTTTCCGGCGCCACGCAATCCGGCTGCGGGCCAGCCAATGCCGGGATGGGGCCGTTCTATTGCCCGGAGGATCGGCGGGTCTACATCGACCTGGGCTTCTTCCGGGAAATGGAACGCCGCCTGGGCGCGCCCGGTGATTTCGCGCGCGCCTATGTCATCGCGCATGAGGTGGGGCATCATGTCCAGAACCTGCTCGGCATTCTGCCGCGCGCGCAGGCGGCGCAGCAGCGCCAGGGTGGCGCGGGTGCCAACGCGATTTCGGTGCGCGTGGAGTTGATGGCCGATTGCTTCGCCGGCTTCTGGGCACGCCGCGCGCAGGAGATGCGCAACATCCTCGAACGCGGCGACATCGAGGAGGGGCTGAACGCCGCCGCGGCGGTGGGCGACGACCGGCTGCAAGGCCGCGGCGCGCCGCAGGAAGGCTTTACCCATGGCACCAGCGAACAGCGCGCGCGCTGGTTCCGGCGCGGGCTTGAGGCGCAGAATGTCGAAGGCTGCAACACCTTCGGTGGCTGAGTGACCGTTTGAGAATGCTGGCGGGTCGGCTGCGCGGGTCTTTTCCGCCCCTGATTCGTTACAGGCCTTGCCGATGCAACAAGCATCGGCGGCGCCCTGTGCCTTTCAGGGACGAAAAATCCCTCGCCCATCCTCTGCCGCCAGCATTCCCAAACGGTCACTGACCACCGATTGGTTGCCTGCAACTTGGGCTTTCTGTATGGCTTGCCCGCATGTTGGGCATCCATCCACTCCATCCAATCACACTTGCTCCAGGTGTCACCATCGATACGCCGGTGATCCTCGCACCCATGTCCGGCGTGACCGATCTGCCGTTCCGCCGCATCGCGCGTGAAGCGGGCACTGGGTTGGTCGTGTCCGAGATGATCGCCTCCAACGCGATGATCCGCGAAAACGCCCGCAGCCTGTCGATGAGCGAGGTGGATGGGCATGGCGCGCCATCCTCCGTGCAGTTGGCCGGCTGCGAGCCATCGGTGATGGCGGAGGCGGCGAAGCTGGTGGTGGACCGTGGTGCCGCGATCGTGGACATCAATTTCGGCTGCCCGGTGAAGAAGGTGGCGGTGGGCCAAAGTGCGGGTTCGGCGCTGATGCGCGATGAACTGCGCGCCGCCGCCATCCTGGAAGCGACCGTGCGTGCCGTGAACGTGCCGGTCACGCTGAAGATGCGCATGGGCTGGGACCATTCCAACCTGAACGCGCCCAAGCTCGCGCGCATCGCGCAGGAATGCGGGATCCGCATGGTGACCATCCATGGCCGCACCCGGCAGATGCTCTACACCGGCATCGCCGATTGGGACTTCATCGCCGGCGTGAAGGCGGCCGTGACCATCCCCGTCATCGCCAATGGCGACATCGTCACGGTGCAGAACGCAGCCGATGCCATCCGCCGTTCGGGGGCAGATGGCGTGATGATCGGGCGCGGCTGCTATGGGCGGCCATGGTTCCCCGCCCAGGTCGCGCATTACCTGCGCACCGGCGAGATCATCCCCGACCCGACGCCGGAAGAACACTACGCCATCATGCTGCGCCATTACCGCGCGATGCTCTCGCACCACGGCGTGCAGACCGGCGTGCG
>JAAFHD010000367.1 GCA_013298245.1 Alphaproteobacteria bacterium | reverse complement strand
ACGAGCGACCATTCCTACCTCTACGACGAGAACGGCTTGCCGAAGTGATCGTGGACAGTTCAGCCATCGTCGCGATCCTCTTCGGCGAGGAGGAGGCGCCTCGTTTCGCGGCCGCCATGCAGGACGCCGTTGAGCTGGTGATGGCTGCGCCGACCCTTGTCGAAACCTCGCTGGTATCCGAAGGCCGCGTCGGTGCTGAGATGGGCCGGCAGCTGGATGAACTCATGCAGGCGAGCGACGTGCAGGTCATCCCCTTCACCGCCGAGCATGCGGCGCTCGCGCGCGAAGCCTGGCGCCGCTACGGCAAGGGCCGCCACCCGGCGGCCTTGAACCTCGGCGATTGCTTCGCCTATGCGCTGGCCAAAAGCCGCAACCAACCCCTGTTGTTCAAGGGCGATGACTTCGCCCGAACCGATGTGAAAGCCGCCATCTAGTGCCCGAATTTCTGCTGGAATTGCTGACCGAGGAAATCCCTGCGCGCATGCAGGCGCGCGCTGCTGAAGACCTGTGCCGACTGGTGGGTGATGCGCTGAAACCCATCGCGCAAGGCGCGCCGCAAGGCTTCCATGGGCCGCGCCGCATCGGGCTGGTGATGCAGGTCGCGGCGCGCGCGGAAACCGCGGCGAAGGAAGAACGCGGCCCACGCACGAATGCGCCCGAGGCGGCGCTGGCAGGCTTCCTGAAAAAGCACGGCGTGGGGCGCGAGGCGCTGACGCAGCAGGGTGATTTCTGGGTGCTGGTGAAGCCTGGTTCCAGCATGGAGGCAGCCGCGCTGATCGCCGCCGCGCTGCCGGAGATTTTGTGGAACTTCCCTTGGCCGAAATCGATGCGCTGGGGCGAAAGCGGGTTCCTCTGGGTGCGCCCCTTGCAGCGCATTCTGTGCCTGCTGGATGGCGCGGTGGTGCCGTTTGCGTTGGCGCGCGGCGATGACGCGGCGCATGGCTTGGCCAGCGGCGACATCACCGAAGGGCATCGCGTGCATGGGCCAGGTGCGCTGCGCGTCACGGATCATGTCACGCAACTGCGCGAACGCTTTGTGATCGTGGATGCTGCCGAGCGTGTTGCGTTGATCCGCGACGGTATCGCGGCACTGGCTGCCGCTGAAGGCTTGGAAGTTGTGCCCGATGAGGGCCTGCTGAACGAAGTGGCCGGCCTGGTGGAATGGCCGGTGCCGCTGCTGGGCCGCATCGACGACGCCTATATGGATTTGCCGGCCGAGGTGATGCGCACCTCCATGCGCGTGAACCAGCGCTATTTCGCGCTGCGCCACCCCGATGGCCGCGCGGCCGCACGCTTCGCGGTGGTGGCGAATATCGCGGCGACCGATGGCGGTGCCGCACTGGTCGCGGGCAATGAGCGCGTGCTGCGCGCGCGCCTGTCGGATGCGCGGTTCTTCTGGGACCAGGATCGCCGCGCCGGGTTGGAAAGCTTCCTGCCGAAGCTGGATGGCGTGGTGTTCCACGCCAAACTCGGCACGCAGGGGCAGCGCGTGGCGCGGCTGGAACGCCTGGCGCGGATGCTGGCGCCGATGGTGGGTGCGGATGCCAATACGGCGGCGCGCGCGGCGAAGCTGTGCAAGGCGGATTTGGCGTCGGGCATGGTGGGCGAGTTCCCGGAATTGCAGGGCGTGATGGGTGGGTACTACGCGGCCGGCGAAGGTGCCGTGATCGCGGGCGCGATTGCGCAGCATTACAGGCCGATGGGTCCGGGGGATGCGGTGCCGACAGAACCCGTCGCCGCGACTGTCGCGCTGGCGGATAAGCTGGACCAGCTGATCGGCTTCTTCGATGTGGGCGAAAAGCCGACCGGCAGCGGCGACCCCTTCGCGCTGCGCCGCGCCGCGCTGGGTGTCATCCGCATCCTGCGCGAGGGCGGGCTGCGCCTGCCGCTGCGCGACGTGCTGCCGCATCATTTGACCTATGTGCGCATGACGCGCGCGACGCTGGGCGCCGAGGCCATGGCGCCACCGGCGGAACTGGTCGCGGAACTGTTGGCCTTCCTATTCGACCGCCTGCGCGTGCAACTCCGCGCGGAGGGCGCGCGCGCCGATATCATCACCGCCGCGATCGGCGATGATGATGACATCCTGCGCGTTCTCGCGCGCGCCGAAGCCTTGAAATCGCTGCTCGACACCGACACCGGCACCGCGCTTCTGGCCGCCTACAAGCGCGCCCAGAATATCCTGCGCGCCGAAGCCAAGAAGGGCTTTTCCGCAGGCGCCCCGGACGCCACCGCCTTCGCCACCGCCGAGGAATCCGCGCTGCACAGCGCCATCACCGCAGCGCACCAGGCGGCCGCCAAACACCTCGCCGCGGAAGACTTCTCCGCCGCCATGACCAGCCTCGCCGCCCTGCGCGCGCCGCTCGATGCATTCTTCGATGGCGTGCTGGTCAACGACCCCACTCACCGTGACAACCGTTTGCGGCTACTCTCCGCTTTGGTGGATGCCATGCATCAGGTCGCGGACCTCTCCAAGATCGAAGCCTGAAGGACCAGCAGATGACGCAGTGGGTGTACAGCTTCGGCGCCGGCCGCAATGAGGGCCGCGCGGATATGCGCAATCTGCTCGGCGGCAAGGGCGCGAATCTGGCGGAAATGGCCAGCATCGGGCTGCCCGTGCCGCCAGGTTTCACCATCACGACCGAGGTCTGCACGGCCTATTACGCGAACAACGAAACCTACCCGGCGGATTTGACGGGCCAGGTGGAAGCGGCGCTGGCGCATGTGGAGCACACGGTGGGCCTGCGCTTCGGCGCGCCGGACAAGCCGCTGTTGGTGTCCGTGCGTTCGGGTGCGCGCGTGTCGATGCCCGGCATGATGGACACGGTGCTGAACCTCGGCCTGAACGACACCACCGTGCAGGGCCTGGCCACCGGCTCCGGTGATCATCGCTTCGCCTGGGACAGCTATCGCCGTTTCATCCAGATGTTCGGCTCCGTCGTGCTGGATGTGGACCATCACCGCTTCGAGGAAATCATCGAATCCGCCAAGCTCGATCGCGGGGTCGCCGAGGACACGGAACTCACCGCCGATGACTGGCAGGCAGTGGTCGGCGAATACAAGCGCATGGTGCAGGAAGTAACCGGCGTGCCCTTCCCGCAGGACCCGAAGGACCAGCTGTGGCGCGCGATCGGCGCCGTCTTCGGCAGCTGGATGAACCCGCGCGCCAACACCTATCGCCGCCTGAATGACATCCCCGCCGAATGGGGCACCGCGGTGAATGTGCAGGCCATGGTGTTCGGCAATATGGGCGAGGATTGCGCCACCGGCGTGTGCTTCACGCGCGACCCTTCGACGGGCGAGAACATCTTCTACGGCGAATACCTGGTGAATGCGCAGGGCGAGGATGTCGTCGCCGGCATCCGCACGCCGCAACCGATGTCCGAAGCGCGTTCCAAGCCCGGCGAGAAGTCCATGGAAGCGGTGATGCCCGCCGCCTATGACGAGCTCTGCCGCGTGCGCCAGACGCTGGAACGCCACTACAAGGACATGCAGGACATCGAGTTCACGGTGCAGCAGAACAAGCTGTACATGCTGCAGACGCGCAACGGCAAACGCACCGCCGCCGCCGCGCTGAAGATCGCGGTGGACATGGCGCAGGAAGGCCTGATCACGGAGCGCGAAGCGGTGATGCGCGTGGCGCCCGCCAGCCTCGACCAGCTGCTGCACCCGACGCTGGACCCGAAGGCACCGCGTCGCCAACTCGCGAAGGGCCTGCCGGCCAGCCCGGGCGCCGCCTGCGGCGCCGTGGTGTTCAGCGCCGATGAAGCGGAAACCCGCGGCGCGAAAGGCGAATCCGTCATCCTGGTGCGCATCGAGACCAGCCCCGAGGACATCCACGGCATGCACGCCGCCCGCGGGATTCTCACCACACGCGGCGGCATGACCAGCCACGCCGCGGTGGTCGCGCGCGGCATGGGCCGGCCCTGTGTGGCGG
>JAAFHD010000366.1 GCA_013298245.1 Alphaproteobacteria bacterium | reverse complement strand
CCACGATCGCCGCCATGCTCTCCCGCGCCAGGCGTGCGAACAGCACCACCTCGTCCAACCGGTTCAGGAATTCCGGCCGGAACCGATCACGCACCGCGCGCATCACCGCGGGCCTGGCTTCATCCGCACTCGCCCCATCCGGCAATTCCGCCAACGCCTGCGCGCCCAGATTGCTGGTCAGCACAATCATCGTGTTGCGGAAATCGACGGTGCGCCCCTGGCCATCCGTCAGCCGCCCATCATCCAGCACCTGCAGCAGGACGTTGAACACGTCCTCATGCGCCTTCTCGACCTCATCAAACAAAATCACCTGATACGGGCGCCGCCGCACCGCCTCCGTCAGCGTGCCGCCCTCCTCATACCCCACATAACCAGGCGGCGCGCCGATCAACCGCGACACCGCGTGGCGCTCCATGAACTCACTCATGTCGATGCGCGTCATCGCCCGCTCATCATCGAACAGGAAATTCGCCACCGCCTTCACAAGCTCTGTCTTGCCCACACCGGTCGGCCCCAGAAACAGAAACGACCCGATCGGCCGATTGGGGTCAGACAACCCCGCCCGCGCCCGCCGCACGGCCTTGGAAACCGCCGTCAGCGCCTCCTCCTGCCCCACGACACGCCCGCGCAGCGCGTCCTCCATGCGCAGCAATTTCGCGCGCTCGCCCTCCAGCATTTTCTCGACCGGAATGCCGGTCCAGCGCGACACCACGGCGGCGATGCTTTCCTCCGTCACCGCCTCATTCACCAGCCGCGCATCATCATCGCCGGCGGCCTCCGCCAACTTCTTCTCGATGCCCGGAATCGTGCCATACCGAAGCTCCGCCGCGCGGTTCAGATCCCCGCGCCGCTCCGCCAATTCCTGTTCCGTGCGCGCCTGGTCGAGCTGTTCCTTCAACCGCTGCGACGCCACCACGCGCGACTTCTCCGCACTCCACGCCGCCGTCATCTCGGCACTGCGTTCTTCCAGATCGGCCAATTCGCGTTCCAGCTTCACCAGCCTGTCGCGCGAGGCCTGGTCCTCCTCCTTCTGCAACGCCGCGCGCTCGATCTTCAGCTGCAACACGCGCCGATCCAGCTCGTCCAATTCCTCCGGCTTGCTGTCCACCTGCATGCGCAACCGCGACGCCGCCTCGTCCATCAGATCAATCGCCTTGTCCGGCAAAAACCGATCCGTGATGTAGCGATTGGACAAGCTCGCCGCCGCCACCAACGCCGCATCGGCAATCCGCACGCCATGGTGCAGCTCGTATTTTTCCTTGATCCCCCGCAGGATCGAAACGGTATCAGCAACCGACGGCTCACCCACAAACACCGGCTGGAATCGCCGCGCCAGCGCCGCGTCCTTCTCCACATGCTTGCGGTATTCCGCGAGCGTCGTCGCCCCAATGCAGCGCAGCTCCCCGCGCGCCAACGCAGGCTTCAACAGGTTCGACGCATCCATCGCGCCATCCGCCTTCCCGGCACCAATCAGCGTGTGCATTTCATCGATGAACAGCACGATCTCGCCGGCCGCTTCCTCGACCTCCTTCAGCACGCCCTTCAGCCGTTCCTCGAACTCGCCGCGATACTTCGCACCTGCCACCATGGCACCCAGGTCCAGCGCCATCACGCGCTTGTCCTTCAGCGCTTCGGGCACATCGCCCTTTGCCACGCGCAGCGCCAGGCCCTCGACAATCGCGGTCTTGCCCACGCCAGGCTCACCGATCAGCACGGGGTTGTTCTTGGTGCGCCTGGCCAGCACCTGGATCGCGCGCCTGATTTCCTCATCGCGCCCGATCACCGGGTCCAGCTTGCCTTGCCTCGCCAGCTCCGTGATGTCGCGCGCGTATTTCTTCAGCGCGTCGAAATTCTCCTCGGCCGCGGCACTATCGACCTTGCGGCCGCGCCGCACTTCGCCGATCGCGCGTTCCAACGCCGCCGGCGTCACACCCGCGGCACGCAGCGCGCGCCCCGCCTCGCCATCGCTCATGGCCAGCGCCAATAGCATGCGATCCTGCGCGACATAGCTGTCGCCCGCCTTGGTCGCGGCCTGCTGTGCTGCGTCCAGCACGCGCACCAGGTCGGGCGCGATATTGGGCTGGGCGCCCGCACCGCCGCCCTGCACGGCCGGGATTTTCGCCACCACCGAATCGGCCGCCACCTTGGCTTTCGCGGGGTCCCCCTGCGCCTGGCGGATCAGCCCCGCGGCCGCCCCTTGCGGGTCGTCCAACAGCGCTTTCAGCAGGTGCTCCGCACCCACGCGCTGGTGGTATTCGCGGATGGCGATGGTGCTCGCGGCCTGCAAGAATCCGCGCGCGCGTTCAGTGAAGCGTTCGATGTCCATCTGGCATGTCCCTCTCAGGCGACCGGCCCGCGCGTCCCGTCAGCGGCAACGCGCGCACCGTTTCATGCACTTATCTTGGTGATGCGATGGGGCTGCCTTCAAGAGCCTTGGCGACCGAGTTTTCGCAACCCTGCTTGTGCACGACTGGCGCTTCCTTCGCGTCGTCACGACCACAATCGCAGACCTGCCCTTCCATCCCGGCACTGCCCTTGGCCGCCACGGCACCCACACCGGCACAGGCCAGCACCAGCCCCGCCACCACACGCCGCCCGATATGCACCACTGCCCTGTCCTCCATGACTGGCCTATGCTGGCGCGCGAAACGCCCCAGCAGCAAGGCCAAACCATGCGCGTCGAGAAAATCTACCGCTACCCCGTCAAGGGCCTGACGCCCGAGGCGATGGACATCGCATTGCTGACCGCGGGCCTGTGCATCCCGCATGATCGCCGCTTCGCGCTGGCGCATGGCGATGCGCCCTTCGACCCGGCCGCACCGCAATTCCTGCCGAAGCAGAATTTCGCCTGCATGATGGCGCATCCGCGCGTGGTGCTGATCCGCTCGGCCTTTGATCCGCATGACAACATGCTGGCGCTGGCCGCACCCGGCATGGCGCCACTCTCCGACAACCCGACCACGCCCGAGGGCCGCGCGCGAATCGGCGCGTGGCTGACGCAATTCCTCGGCGATGAAGCCCGCGGCGCGCCGGTCTTCCATGACGTCGCGGGGCACAACTTCACCGACCAGGTGAAGAAGGGTGTATCCCTGTTCAACCTGAACAGTCTGGCCGAATTCGAGGGCCGGATCGGCCGCAAGCTGGACCCGCTGCGCTTCCGCGCGAATTTCTATTTCTCCGGCACCGCACCCTGGGCGGAATTCGACTGGATCGGGCGCGATGTGCAGATCGGCACCGCACGCCTGCGCGTCTTCAAGGTGACGGTGCGCTGCCCCGCAACCATGGTGGACCTGGAGACGGGCGAGCGCGACTGCAACACCCCTGCCCTGCTGTTCGACCACTACGGCCACCGCGACCTCGGCGTGCATGCGGAGGTGATCGAGGATGGGCGCGTGGCGCTGGGGGATGCGGTGGAGCCGTTGGGTTAGAGCGCGATCCGCTCGCAAAGGCTCTCGGATCAGTTTGTCTGGCGGCACGCAGGGGCGGCGTGCACAGCGCTGATCGATGCGGAACTGGCGCGCTGGTGGCAGGTGATTGGCACCGGGAACATTCGCACAGATTGACCGTTCGTCATTCGGTGCGAAAGCGTTTTAGTCAGGAATCTGGCCAAAAAAAGGGCCGCCGGAAGCCCGGCGGCCGAGTCTAGGTTGAGGAAGGCAAAGCTGCCAGGGCGGCAATGCCGCGTCCTGACGCACCATAAATGGCAACGTTCGGCATCCAGATCAACCCCGGATTTCAAAATAAATTGCAATCTTGTTAGTCGTTGCGTTGCAGCATTATGGCAGCAAGCGGAAATCATCCCGCACCATCCGCCGCTCCCCCAGGTGCCCGTTGGACACCACGAAGGGTGTGCGGTCCCCTGCCAGGTCCTGCACATGGATCAGCACGGAAATCCGTAACGACGTGCCACCCGGGTGGGGGGCCACCCATTCGCGGCGGAATATGAAGCG
>JAAFHD010000365.1 GCA_013298245.1 Alphaproteobacteria bacterium | reverse complement strand
CGTCCAGCCGCTGCGCACCGCCCAGGAAACTGCCGGGATCGAGATAGCCGAGCAGCAGGTTCGCATCCGTCACTGTGGGTTCGCTGCCGCCGCGCCCATAGCAGGCGGGGCCTGGCCGCGCGCCGGCGCTGCGTGGGCCGACCTGCAAGGTGCCGTTGGCACCAAGATGCGCGATGGAACCACCGCCGGCGCCGAGTGTGACGATGTCCAGGCTCTCGAGTGCGATGCGCTCGCCGCCCACTTCGCGGCCGCGACCAAGGCGCGCCTCGCCGCCAGTGATCAGCGCGATGTCGGTGGAGGTGCCGCCCATGTCGAAGGTGACGAGGTCCTGGTCCAGCCCTTCGCGCGCTAGCGCAACGCCTGCCGCAACACCGCCAGCGGGGCCGGACAAGGCGGTCGCCGCGGCGCGTTGCGCGGCCTCCGCGATCGGTGCCACGCCGCCATGCGAGAGGATGACGAAGACAGGGCCGGCATAGCCAGCATCGGCCAGGCGTTGCGCCAAGCGGTTGAGATAGCGCGACACCACCGGGCCGACATAGGCGTTCACCGCGGTGGTGGAAAAGCGTTCGAATTCCTTGATCTCCGGCAGCACCTCGTGGCTGGCGGTGACGAAGGCGTCGGGCATGGCGGCGCGCACGGCGGCGGCGGCGGCCTGTTCATGCGCGGGCGTGGCCCAGGCGTGCAGGAAGCAGATCGCGACAGCATCAGCGCCGCGCGCGGCATCGATGGCGGCCGAGAGAGACGCGCCATCCAGCGGTGTCGCGATGCTGCCATCGGCGCGCAGCCGTTCGCGCACCGGCAGGCGCATATGACGCGGCACGATGGGCGGCGGTGGCGGCATGCGCAGATTGTAGCGTTCGGGCTTCAGGCCCTCGCGCATCTCGATCACGTCGCGATGGCCTTCGGTGGTCAGCATGGCCACGCGCGCGCCCTTGCGTTCCAGCAGCGCGTTGGTCGCGACAGTGGTGCCGTGCACGATGCGCTGCGTGTCGCGCAGCAGTGCGTCCAGCGTGGTACCGGCGGCGGTGGCGAGGTTGGCGAGGCCTGCCAGCACGCCCTCGCTCTGGTCATGCGGCGTGCTGGCGGCCTTGGCCAGATGCGCGCTGCCATCAGGGCCGATGCCCACGACATCGGTGAAGGTGCCGCCGACATCGACGGCGATGCGCCAGGTCACGAGACGTATCCTTCGCGCTTGTCGGCGGCGATCGCGGCTGCGTCACGCGCCGCGGGCACGCCCCAGCCTCCGCCGCCGGCGGAGAGCAGATGCAGGTGTTCGCCGGGTGCGATTGGCACCTCCACTTCCTTGGTGCGCAACTCGCGCGTGCTGCCATCTGCGCGCAGGATTGTGTAGTAATGCGGCGCGCTGTCCAACCCACCCGCCATGCCGGCCGAGCCATGGCGGGCGCCGTCTCCGGCGGTGTTGGCGAAGGCCGTACCGTCGCTGTCCACGCGCAGCAGAAGCTCAGCACCGGTGCCGCCGCGATGCTGGCCGGTGCCGCCGGAATCGGGGCGGAATTCGTGGCGTTCAAAGACCAGCGGGAAGCGTGCCTCGGCCATCTCCACGCTGCCGAATTTCAGGCCGCCGGCGCTGTGCCATTCGCCGGCAGTGTTCCAGCCATCGCCGGCAGAACTGGCGCCGCCGCCGGGGCGTGCGTGGAACAGGTGCCAGACGAATCCGCGGCCGCGCTGTGCGTCGCGCCCCTTGATCGCCACGCGGAAACGCCGGCCCCAGCCGCCTGTCGCGCGGTCGGGGCAGGCGTGTTGCATGGCACGCGTGATCGCCTCGACGATCTCATTGCTGCAATGGCTGGTGCAGAGGGTGACGGGCTTGCCCTCGTTGGCCCAGACGATGCTGCCTTGGCGCGCGGTGATGCGCAGCGGGCGGAAGGCGCCTTCGTTCTTGGACACATCCGCGTCCAGCAGGAAGGCGAAGGCCATGCACACCGCGCTGACCATGTTGGGATAGGAGGAATTGACGAAGCCGGTTGCTTCGTCATCGCTGGCGGTCAGGTCGACATGCAGTGCGTCGCCCTGCTTGGTGCAGGTGGCGCGCACCACGATGTTCTCGCGGCCATGGCCGTCATCATCGAGCACGGCCTCACCCTGGTAAACGCCATCGGGCCACTCGCGCAGGATGCGGCGGGCATGGGCTTCGGACAGGTCCAGGATGGCGTTGACCGCGGAGAGCAGCGGCGCGCGGCCGTGTGAGGCGAGCAGTGCTGAGACACGCGTGGCACCAAGGCGCGCCGCACCCACCATCGCCATCAGGTCGCCGCGCACATCGCGCGGAATGCGCGTGTTGGCGCAGAGCATCGCGACCAGGTCCTCACGCAACGCGCCACCTTCGCCGAGGCGAATGGGCGGAATGCGGAAGCCCTCCTGCCAGATGTCGGTGGCACCCGGGTTGTAGCCGCCATGCGTGCCGCCGCCGACATCGGTGATATGCGCGCGCACCACGCTGAAGAAGCAGCGCGCGCCGCCTTGGAAGACGGGGAGGATGATCGTCAGGTCCGGCAAATGCGAGCCGCCATTGTAGGGGTCGTTCAGCAGGAAAATGTCGCCATCCGAGATCACCTGGAAGCGCGCGATCACCGCTTCGGCTGCGAAGCGCAGCGCGCCGACATGCACGGGGATGTGGTCCGCCTGCGCCACCAGCCCGCCATCCGCACCACAGAGTGCGACCGAAAAATCGCGGCTGGAATTGAGGATCTGGCTGTAGGAGGTGCGCAGCATCGCCTCGCCCATTTCCTCCACGATGGCGCGCAGCCGGTTGTCGATGACGGCGAGGGTCACGGGGTCCATGGGCGCAGTTTGCGCGCGTCGCCGCCGCGCGCAATGCTGCGCGCCGAAGAAGGAGAATTCCCATGGAGGAAATGGCGAGCGGGCTGCGTTTTCCGGAAGGGCCGATTGCCTGCGCGGATGGCAGCGTGATTCTGGTGGAGATCGCGGCCGGGCGCATCACGCGCGTGGGTGCGGATGGTACGAAGACCGTTCTGGCCACACCTGGGGCTGGTCCGAATGGCATCGCGATGGGGCCGGGCAATCGCGTTTTCATCTGCAACAATGGCGGCTTCACCTGGCATGAGGAGCCAGGGATGCTGCGGCCCACCGGCCAGGCGCCGGACTATGAGACGGGGCGCATCGAAGTGCTGGATTTGGGCACCGGCGCGGTGACGCGGCTGTATGACCGCTCCGGCGATCACAAGCTGAAAGGGCCGAACGACATCGTTTTCGATCCGGCCGGCGGCTTCTGGTTCAGTGATCTGGGCAAGGTGCGCGGGCGCGATCGCGACCATGGCGGTGTGTATTGGGCAGCGGCGGATGGCAGCCGGATTATCGAAGCGGGCTTCCCGGTTTTTGGTGGTGCCAACGGCATTTCGCTCTCGCCCGATGGACGCGTCTTGTATGTGTGCGAGACGGAGACGGGGCGGCTCTGGGCCTGGGATGTCGAAGGGCCAGGCGCGCTGAAAAAACTGCCCTGGCCCAGCACGCATGGTGGGCGGTTGGTGTGCCAGTTTCCGGGTTTCCGGCGCCTGGATTCCATGTGCGTCGCTGCCAGCGGCAATATCCTTGTGGCGACGCTGGTGAGTGGCGAGATCACCACTGTCGCACCCTCCGGCGAGATCGTGCATGTGGCGAAAATGCCGGACCTGATGCCGACCAATATCTGCTTTGGCGGGCTGGACATGCGCACTGCCTACATCACGCTGTCCACCACCGGGCGGCTTGTGCGGATGCCTTGGCACGAGGCCGGCTATCGCTTGCCCTTCGGGTGACGGCGGCCGAGTGATTTGGGTGCGCTGCGGATGTAGCGGTTGAATTTGGGCGCGGGTGATTCTTCGGCGGGCGGCAGGATTTCGTCGAAGATTTCGCTGCCGTTGGTGGCTTCATCGACCAGCGCTGCCGCTTCGGCCAACAGGTCGTCGCGCGCGCCGCCGGGGACCCATTCGCG
>JAAFHD010000364.1 GCA_013298245.1 Alphaproteobacteria bacterium | reverse complement strand
GCCATTCGGCGCGGCGCGCCGATCGAGATCGCGCTGCTCGACCCCACGCCGATCAGCGCGATCTGGACCGCGTTGACCACCGCCGCGCGCCGCCCCGCATCGGCGCGGCTGCTGGGTGCGTGGCTTGCCACGCCCGAGGGTGCCCGCGCCTATGAAGCGGCGACCGAACGCGGCCACCCGCTGCTGCCCGAAACCGAAACCGGCAGGCGCCTGGGCGGCATGACGCTGGCCGAATGGCCGATGGCGCAGAAGGATGTCTATGCGCGCATCTTCGAGGCGTTCAATGCGCGGGTGAACGAGGCGCAAGCTAGGTAGCGCGCAAGCGTTCCTTGATGATCCGCCGCAGCAGCTTGCCGGCTTCGCTGCGCGGCAATTCCGCCACCACATCCACGCGCACCGGCACCTTCGGGCCTGCGAGCCGCGCCCGCGCATGCGCGATGATGGCCGCCGCATCCACGCCGCCCACACGCGGCACCACCAGCGCGACCGGGCGTTCCCCGAATTCCGCATCCGCAACACCCACCACCGCCACATCCGCCACATCCGGGTGCGTCGCGATCGCGGTCTCGATCTCCGCCGGATAGATGTTCACGCCGCCCGAAAGAATCAAATCCGCCCGCCGATCCGACAGGAACAGAAAGCCGTCATCATCCAGATGCCCGAGGTCATGCAGCGTGGCCCATCCCTTGTCGTTATAGGCCTCCTCGGTCTTCGCCGCGTCGTTGTGATAGCTGAAGCGCCCGCCGCCTTCGAACCAGATGCGCCCGATCTCGCCAGCCGGCAGCGGCGCGCCGTCATCATCCAGGATGTGCACCGCGCCATAGGCTGGGCGGCCCACGCTGCCAGGCTTTTGCAACCAGGTCTGGCTGTCGATGAAGCAGGTGCCGATGCCCTCGCTGCCCGCATAGTATTCGCGCAGGATCGGCCCCCACCAATCGATCATCGCGCGCTTCACGGGGATGGGGCAGGGCGCTGCTGCGTGGATCGCGCAAGCGTGGCTGGAAAGGTCATGCGCGCGCCGCACATCCTCGGGCAGCGCCAGCAACCGCACGAACATCGTCGGCACCCACTGGCTGTGCGTGATGCGGTGTTGTGCGATCAGCGCCAGGCATTGCGCGGCGTCGAATTTGCGCGTGATGACGGCGGTGCCACCACCATCAATCGTGCGCTGCACATAGCGGTTGGGGGCGGCGTGATAGAGTGGCGCGGGCGAGAGATACACCGTGTTCTCGTCGAAGCCGTAGAAGGCCTTCCACGTCATGTCGAATTCCGGCGCATGCCGGTTCTCGTATGCGATCAGCGGCCTGCGGATGCCCTTGGGCAAGCCTGTCGTGCCGGATGAATACAGGAACTCCCGCCCGATCGGGCGTTCGGGCAGCGGCGCGTCATCCGTCGCCGCCATCGCCGCCATCGCATCAGGCACCGACACGCGTGGCGGCTCGGCCGGCAGTTCAGCCGCCAACGCATCCAGGCGCGGTGCGTGGATCAACAGCTTGGCGCCACTGTCGCGCAGCACATGCGCCACCTCGTTCGCGCGCAGATGGATCGACAGCGGCGTGACCATCAGCCCGGCGCGCTTCGCGCCATAGGTCAGGATCAGGAAGGCGGGCTCGTTTTCGAGCAGCAGCGCGATGCCATCGCCTGGTTGCAACCCGGCCGCGATGAACCAGCGCGCCGCCGCATCGGCCAGCGAGTCCAATGCCGCGAAGGACAGCGTCTCGCTGGTATCCGCGAAGATCGCGGCAGGCTTGCTCGGGCGGCGTTCAGCCCAGCGCTTCAGGTGCGGCATGACATTTCCTCTGTTGCGCAGCCTGCCAGTGTGGGGGCCTGGGTCAACTTCCCGCCCGCGCATGGCGCGTGTAGCGTCGCGTCATCCAAGGGAGAGAACAGCATGAATGTCCAAGGGGCCGCAGCGATTGTCACCGGTGGCGCATCGGGTCTGGGTATCGCCAGCGCCAAGCGTCTGGCTGCGTCGGGTGCGCGCGTGGTGATTGTTGATCTGCCATCCAGCGATGGTGCCGCGGTTGCCGCCGCGCATGGCTTCACCTTCGCGCCCGCCGACATCACCGATGAAGCGCAGATGCAGGCCGCGGTCGATGCGGCCGCAGCACTCGGCCCCTTGCGCGTGCTGATCCATTGCGCGGGTCGCGGCGGCGCGCTGCGCGTGCTGGACAAGGACGGTGCACCGGGCGCGCTGGCGCACTACGAGGCGATCATCCGCGTCAATCTGACCGGCAGCTTCAACGCGCTGCGCCTGGCCGCCGCCGCCATGGCGAAGACCGACCCGCTGCCCAGCGGCGAGCGTGGCGTGTGTGTGCTGACGGCCAGCATCGCGGGCTATGAGGGGCAGATCGGGCAGATCCCCTATGCCTCGTCCAAGGCCGGCGTCATCGGCATGACCATCTGCGCCGCGCGCGATCTCGCGTCGCGTCTGATTCGCGTCTGCACCATCGCACCCGGCATCATGGATACGCCGATGCTGGCGCGGCTGCGCGATGATGTGAAGGCGTCGCTCGCCGCTGGCGTGCCCAACCCCGCGCGGCTTGGCATGCCGGAGGAATACGCGGCACTCGCGATGCACATCGTGGAAAACGCGTATCTCAACGGCGAGACCATCCGCATGGATGGCGGGCTGCGCATGGCGCCGCGCTGATCAGTCTTCATCGCGCGCGCGGTCAAGCGCCGCGCGCAATGCGCCAAGCCCGGGCAGCAGCGCGGGCAGCTTCATGCCCTGCACGATGGGCGCCAGGTCGGCATTGGCCTGCGCCACTGCCGCCGCGCGTCGTGCGCGCCCCGCTTCGGTCAGGAAAACGCGCTTCGACCGGCCGTCCTTCTCGTCGGGTGCTACGCGAATCAGCCCGCGTTCCTCAAGCCTTTGCAGCGTGTTGGTCATCGCTGTCTTCGGCACCTGGAAGGCGCGCGCGATGGCACCCGGCGTGCGCCCATCGCCCAACCGCGCCAGGTGGTTCAACACGGAAAAATGCGGCAGGCGCAGGCCGTCGGCTTGCGCGCGTTCGAAGCGATTGCGCGCAAGCTGCTCGATGATGCCGATCTCATTCAGAACGGCGAAGATGGCGGGGTCTTTCACCCCACCATGATACGCGATTCGGCCGGCCAGCGAGGGGTGGGTGCCGCAGGGCGCGTCGCATACCCGATACGGCCCAGCATCTGCACCGGTTCGCGGGCGCGCAGCAGTGCCGGCAAGGCGGCGCGTGGGCCGGCCATTTCCGGGTATTCCTGCAAGGCCTGGCTGACCGGATGCAGTGCGAGACCCGCGCGCGTCGCGGCCAGGTTCAGGCGCAGCCAGTCGCGCCCTGCGGCCAATTGGTCGGCGCGCGTATCGCCCGGCGTGGTGACCCAGGCATAGGCGTTGGTGGCGCCGAGCATCGCGCGGTATTGGCCGACCATCATGCCATAGCCGGGTTGGCCCGGCAGCAAGGCGCCGCGCGTCAATTGGCCCGCGGCAACCATGGGGTCCAGCTGCGGTCCCCAGATCGAAATGCCATCCGGGTTGGCCGCGACCTCGGCACTGCCCAGGCGCATCAGGTCGATGCTTTCCTGATGCGCGGCGGGGGTTTCGGCTTCGATGGTCCAGGCGCGCCAGACCAGGTCGCGGATGGCGCCGACATCGCCGCTGACGGCGCCGAAACCGGTCGGGCGCAACAGTGCTGCGCGGATGGCGGCGAGCGCTTCGGGCGGTGGTTCGCGCGCGGTGTCGAAGGGTTGCTTGGCGCTGCGCCGCGCGGGCGCGGCCGCAAAGAGCGCGTCGGGCGTGCCGCCCGATGCCAGCGTGATGCGCGCGATGGCGCGCCCATCCAGGCGCGGGCGCGGCTCGCCATCTGGAAAGGGCGTGATGCGCGCATCAAGGCCGCGTTCGGCGGCGGCCAGGCGGAACAGTTCCAGGAAGCAACCCAGGCCAATCGTGATCTGCCGGTCGAAAGGATCGGTCACCGGCAGGCGG
>JAAFHD010000363.1 GCA_013298245.1 Alphaproteobacteria bacterium | reverse complement strand
TGTGCACGGATGCAAGCGCCACCCGGCGCTTCGTGCCGATGACGGCGGGTGCGACGCACTTCCTGGTGCCAGTCGGCGATGCGCTGCATCTGGTGGACGCGGCCGATTGCGAAGTCACGACGGAAGCCACGCATGATGGCGGGCATCTGGGTACGGTGCGCGCCAGCGCGGGGCGCGCGATTGATAGTGCCGCGCTGGCGCCCGCGTTGGATCGCGCGGCGCTGGCCACCGCCGCCTATCTGCTTGGCGGAATGGAGGCGGAGTATGCGATGACGCTGTCCTACCTCAACACGCGCCAGCAATTCGGCAAGATCATCGGTACGTTCCAGGCGTTGCAGCACAAGGCGGTGGACACGAAGCTGCCCATCGCGCTGACGCGCGCGGCGGTTGAGGAAGCGGCGATGGACCCGACGCCTGCGGCTTGTTCGCGCGCGAAGGCACGCGCCAGCGAAGCCGCGATGATCGTTGGCCAGAACTGCGTGCAGCTGTCGGGCGGCATTGGCTACACTGACCAGTATGATGTTGGTTTGTATCTGCGGAAGGCGATGGTGCTGGCCCCGGCCTTCGGTGGCGCGACACTGCACCGCGCCCGCTTCATGAACCTGACCCCCGAGACGGAGGACGCCTGATGGACGCGCCAACCATGCGCATTCTGCGTGAACGCCAGGGCGATGTCCTGGTGCTGACCATGGACTATCCCGCGCGGCGCAATGCGCTGGCGATGCCGCTGCGCAAGGAGCTGGAGGACGCGCTGGAAGAGGCCAGCGAGACCGGCGTGCGCGCCGTGGTGCTGACCGGTTCCGGCGGACATTTCTGCTCGGGCGGCGATATTTCCGGCATGTCGGTGACCGGCATTGTCGACGGACGTGAGCGCATGCGGCGCACGCATCGGCTGACGCGGCTTTTGGCCTTCGGAAACTTCCCGCTGGTTGCGGCGGTGGAGGGGTTTTGCGTGGGCGCGGGGCTTTCCATGGCCTTGATCTGCGACACGGTGATTGCCGCCGAGGATGCACGGCTGGGCGCGGGTTTCGGCAAGATCGGGTTGATGCCGGATCTCGGCCTGCCGTTCACGCTGCCGCAGCGCGTGGGCGTGGCGAAGGCGCGGCAGATCATGCTGTACCACAAGCAGTTCAGCGGCATCGAAGCCGCCGCAATCGACCTGGTGGATGAAGTGGTGCCGAAGGGCCAGGCGCTGACCGTGGCGCTGGAACGCGCGCATTTCCTGGCGGAACAGGCGCCAGGCCCGATCGCGCTGACGCGACAGATGTTGGCGCAAGGCCTGCATGATTCGCTGGAGGTGGAACGCCATTTCCAGGCGGCGCTGTTCGCGACGGAAGACTCGCGCGAAGGCCGCGCCGCTTTCATGGAAAAGCGCGCACCGAAATTCAAAGGGGCCTGAGATGAACGCCATCACGCCCATCGAACCCGCCGATCTGAACGCGTTGGAGGACGAGGCGTTCCGCCTGCACATCCGCGCCTGGATCGAAGCCAACTACCCCGCCGAAATCCGCAATCCGCCCAAGCGCCTGCATTGGGGGGAGAACAAGTCCTGGTATTTCAAGCTGGCCGAGAAGGGCTGGCTATGCCCGGGTTGGCCGCGCGAATTCGGGGGGCTTGGGCTGTCGCCCACCAAGCAGATCATCTTCACCGAAGAACTGGAACGCTGGGGCTGCGCGCGCTGCAATGACCACGGCATCATCATGTTGGGGCCGCTGTTGATCCGCTACGGTTCGGCCGAACAGCAGCAGCACTTCCTGCCGAAAATCCAGAGCGGCGAGCATATCTGGTGCCAGGGCTATTCGGAGCCAAATAGCGGTTCGGACCTGGCTTCCCTGCGCACATCCGCGGTGCTGGATGGCGACCATTATGTCGTGAACGGCCAGAAGATCTGGACCACTTTGGCGCAGGACGCGAATTGGATTTTCCTGCTCGTCCGCACCGACGCCACGGCGAAAAAACAGGAGGGCATTTCCTTCCTGCTGGTGGACATGAACACGCCCGGCATCACCGTGCGCCCCATCATCAACCTCGAGATGCATGACGAATTCTGCGAGGTGTTTTTCGACAATGTCCGCGTGCCCGCGGCCAACCTGGTGGGCCGGTTGAACAAGGGCTGGGACATGGCGAAGGCGCTGCTGTCCTTCGAACGAATCTACCTCGGCTCGCCGCGCCAATCGGCCTATGCGCTGACGCGGCTGCGGCAATTGGCTGAACGCATGGGCGTGTGGGAAGACCCCGTCTTTGCGGAAGGATATGCGCGGCATCGCGCCGACCTGGCGGACCTGAAATCGCTCTACGGGCGTTACGTTGAAGTGCTGAAGCGTGGGCAGCCCTTGGGTGCTGATGTGTCGCAGCTGAAGATCATCCAGTCCGAACTCTTCCAGCGCATCACGGAAACCATGATGGCGGTGGCGGCGGAAAACGCGGGCCTGATGGAACCGATGGAAGGCAACCGCAACCTCAACCCCGCCGGCCTTTATATCCAGGCGCGGCCGACCAGCATCTATGGCGGCACCAACGAGATTCAGCGCAACATCATCGCGAAGAACGTGCTGGAATTGCCGTGACGCGCTGGGTCATCTGGATCGATGGCGGCGTGCGTTTCGGCGCGCTGCTGGGCGAGACGATCCAGCCCTACAAGGGCGACATTTTCGGCACGCCCGAACCGGACGGCGCGCCCATCGCGGCCACCAGCGTCAGCTTGGTCTCGCCGGTGCGGCCCTGGCAGTTCATCGGCCTATGGAACAACTTCCACGCCCTCGCGGAGAAACAGGGCAACGCCAAGCCCGACTTCCCGCTCTATTTCCTCAAGGCCTCCTCCAGCATCATCGGCCCCGGCATGCCCATCACCGCGCCCCCCAGCTATGAAGGAAAAATGCTCTACGAAGGCGAACTCGGCATCGTCATCGGCCGCAACCAAAGCATCTTCGGCTACACCATCGTCAACGACGTCACCGCGCTCGACACCCTCACCGCCGACGCCTCCTTCCCGCAATGGGCGCGCGCGAAATCCTTCCGCTCCTTCGGCCCCGTCGGCCCCTGCATCGCCACCGAGATCGACCTCGCCACTGCCCGCGTGCAGGTCGCTCTCAACGGCCGCGTCCGGCAGGACTATCCGTTGTCGGACATGATCATCCCGCCCGCGCGCATCGTCGAACTCATCGGGCAGGAAGTCGCGCTGCAACCCGGCGATGTCATCGCCTGCGGCACCTCGCTCGGCGCGCTGCCCATGCGCCCGGGCATGGAGGTCAGCGTCACCATCGACGGCATCGGCACGCTGACCAATCCGGTCAGATGAAGATGAAGTCGCTGGCCGCCAGGCTGCCGACGCCGAACAACAGCATCGCATTCCCCGCCCATTCCACCTGCGTGTTGCCGCCCGCGCTCTGGATGAACAGCGTGCCGAATGTCTGCCCGCTGAAGCGGAAATCCAGCTTCGCCGCACCTTGCTGGAAGCCCGCGATCTGGTCGTAGCCGTGGTTGAAAACGCCGGTGTATTGGATGCGATCCGCGCCGCCGCCGGCATAGGTCACGTCATTGCCGGCGCCACCATCCAGCGTATCGGCCGCGGCCGTGCCATAGATCGTGTCGGCGCCACCCATGCCGGCAACGTAGCTGGCCAGACCCGCATTGTTACCGACCAGCAGCTGTGCGCCCTCCGCGCCGATGATCGTGGTCGCGTTCCCGGACAGCCGCGCTTCCTCGATCTCCGCAGGCAGCACGAAATTGGTCGCGTTGCCGCCGAGATACAGGATGTCATAGCCACCCCCCGCCAGCTCCGTCAGCCAGGCGACGGATGTCTGCACCACGAACTGATCATTGCCTGTGCCGCCGGCCAGCGTATCCGCGCCGCCCTGGCTGCGGATGATGTCATCCCCCGCGCCGCCGACCAGCGCATCGGCGAAGATGCTGCCCCACAATTCATCATTGCCGGCGCCGCCATTCAGCTCGCTGCCCGGGCCGCCCTGGTTGGCCA
>JAAFHD010000362.1 GCA_013298245.1 Alphaproteobacteria bacterium | reverse complement strand
AGCACCAGCAATCGGCGTATCGACCTCTACAAGCGCGGCTGTTTCGTGCTGGAAGCCAAGCAGGGCAGCAATGCCCCAAAGCAGGCCACGCTGTTCGGACTGTCGGACAGTGAAAAGCGGTCCAACATCCGCCGTTCCCCCGGATGGGCGCAGGCCATGCTGCGCGCCAAGGGCCAGGCCGAACGCTATGCGCGCGATGTGCCGCCCGAAGAAGGCTGGCCGCCCTTCCTGATTGTCTGTGATGTGGGGTTCTGCCTCGATATCTACGCGGACTTCACCGGCACCGGGAAACACTACGCCCAATTCCCCGACCGCGAAGGCTTCCGCGTCTATCTCGAAGACCTGCACGACCCCGCCATCTGGCGGCGTCTGCGCGCCATTTGGCTGGCGCCGATTGAACTGGACCCCTCGCGCGAACGGGTGCGCGTGACGCGCGACATCGCGCAATTCCTCGCCAAGCTGGCCCGCGCGCTGGAAGGGCCGAAGGACCGCCCGCGCCACGCACCACAACAGGTGGCCACTTTCCTGATGCGCTGCATCTTCTCCATGTTCGCGCAGTCCGTGGGGTTGCTGCCCAGCCGCACCGCCTTCACCGATTTGCTGGAAGACTGCCGCGCGCACCCTGACAGCTTCGTGGGGCTGGTGGGTGACTTGTGGCGCAGCATGAATGCCGGCGGGTTTTCGGCCGCATTGCGCGGCATGGTGCTGCGCTTCAATGGCGGGCTGTTCGCGGCCGGCCCGCATGGTGCGGCCGAACCGCTGCCCGTGGATGCCGAGATGCTGGACATGCTCATTCTCGCATCCCGGCGGGACTGGGCGGATGTGGAACCCGCAATCTTCGGCACGCTGTTGGAAAATGCGCTGGATGCGAAGCAGCGCGATGAACTCGGCGCGCATTTCACCCCGCGCGCCTTTGTGGAACGCCTGGTGCTGCCCACCGTGATGGACCCACTGCGCGCCGAATGGGATGGCGTGAAGGCTGCCGCGGTGGCCAGCGCTGAAGCCGGAGACATGCCGCAAGCGGCGAAGCTGGTGGGTGCCTTCCATGGCCGGCTTTGCGCGCTGCGCGTGCTGGACCCGGCGTGTGGCACCGGCAATTTCCTCTACGTCACGCTGGAATTGATGAAACGCCTGGAAGGCGAGGTGCTGGACCTGTTGGGCAACCTGCTGCCCGGCGAAGGCAATCGCCTTGACATGGCGGGGGCCAGTGTGGACCCGCACCAATTTCTGGGGCTGGAGAAGAACCCGCGCGCCGTGCCGGTGGCGGAACTGGTGCTGTGGATCGGCTATCTGCAATGGCATTTCCGCACCCGCGGCAGCGCGCCGCCGGCCGAACCGATCTTGCGGGACTTCCACAACATCCAGCAGGCCGATGCGCTGCTGACCTATCGGCGCGACGAACCCGAACGCGACGCCAAGGGTGACCCCGTCACGCGCTGGGGCGGGCGGACCAAGCTGCACCCCATCACCGGGGAGGCGATACCGGACGAAACCGACCGCGTGCTGGTGCTGCGCCCGGTGCAGCCCAAGCCGGCGGAATGGCCGGCGGCGGATTTCATCATCGGCAACCCGCCGTTTATCGCCGGCAAGGACCTGCGCGCTGAATTGGGCAGCGGCTATGCGGAAGCGCTTTGGGCTGCCTATCCGGCGGTGCCGAAATCCGCCGATATCGCGATGCATTTCTGGTGGAAGGCGGCGCAGGCGCTGGCAAGGCCGGTGCGCGCGAAGCGCGGCGCGGTTGATGCACCGCCGGTCATGCAGCGCTTCGGCTTCATCACGTCCAACAGCATTCGCCAGGTGTTCTGCCGGCGTGTGGTGGCGGCGGCGATGGAGGGCAAGGTGCGGCTGCATCTGGCCTTCGCCATCCCGGACCATCCCTGGACGGATGGGGCGGGCAGCGCCGCGGTGCGCATTGCGATGACGGTGGCGGCGCGTGGCACGGGCGCGGGTGTGCTGGCGGCGGTGACGTCGGAAACGTCCGGTGCGGATGGCGTGCCGGTGGTGGCGCTGGCCATGCGGCAAGGCGTCGTGAATGCCGACTTCAGCATCGGCGCCGATGTGAAGGGCGCGAAGCCGCTGCGCGCCAATGAAAGGCTGTGCAGCCGTGGTGTGAGCCTACACGGCGCCGGCTTCATCGTGACACCAGCGGAGGCCAAGGCATTGGGGTTGGGGCGCGTGCCTGGGTTGGACGCGCATATCCGGCCCTACCTCAATGGGCGGGACCTGCAACAGCGGGCGCGCGGGGTGATGGTGATCGACCTGTTTGGGTTGACGGAGGCGGAAGTGCGGACGCGGTTCGGCGCCGTATGGCAGCATCTCGATCAAGCCATTCGCCCGCAACGAGAAGCGATCGCCGCCAATTCAGCGGATGCTGCGCAATATGCACGCGATTGGTGGTTGTTTGGAAAGCCGAGGCCTGAACTGCGAAAGGCGCTGGACGGTCTGCCGCGCTACATCGCCACCGTGGAAACATCGAAGCATCGGGTGTTCACCTTCCTGCCCGCGGAAACGCTGCCGGACAACATGCTGGTTTGTCTCGCCAGCAATGACGCGTTCCATCTGGGTGTTTTGCAAAGTCGCATCCATGTCGAGTGGTTCTTGGCGGCGTGCGGTTGGCTGGGGGCCGGCAATGACCCCCGCTACAACAAAACCCAATGCTTCGATCCCTTCCCCTTCCCGGACGCGACACCCAAGCAGCGCGCCACCATCGCCAGCATCGCCGCGGAACTGGACGCGCATCGCAAGGCGCGCATCGCAGCCCATCCGCATCTCACGCTGACCGCGCTCTACAATGCGCTCGCTACGCTGCGCGCCGGCACGCCGCTGACCGATGAACAACGCGACATCCATGACGCCGGGCAAATCTCCATCCTCCGCCACCTGCATGATGCGCTGGATGCAGCGGTCGCCGCCGCCTATGGCTGGCCCGCCACGCTGACCGATGCTGATATCGTCGCGCGCGTCGTCGCACTCAACGCCGAACGCATCGCGGAGGAAGCGGAAGGCAAGGTGCGCTGGCTGCGCCCGACCTTCCAAGCGCCCGAGGAACTGCGCCAGCGCGCGCAGCAAACCGAATTGCTGGTGGACGCGGCGCCCATCATCGGCCTGCCGGCCTGGCCCGCCGAGACACCCGCGCAATACGTCATGCTGCGTTCCGCGCTCCATGGCGGCCCGATCACCCCGCAGGACATCACCCGCCGCTTCAAGGGCGCACCACGCCAGCCCCGCATGGCCGAAATGCTGGAAGTGCTGGCCGGGCTTGGGCAGGCGCGCAAACTGGATGACGGGCGCTTCGTCGCATAGGGCAAAGGGCGTCGCACATGGCCAAGCCGCCGAACCCGGAAGCACCGCGCCTGCGCATCCCGCGCTACATCCAGCGCCGCCTTCTGGACGAACTCTGGCCCAAGCTGTTGCAAGCGGCCGAACATCACCACTAGGCCCCGCAATCCGCGGCCCTTGGCAGTCTGGCCGCGGTGGCGGGTTTTGTGGCCAATCTTGAATCAGCGGAAAGCGACATCAATGGTGAACGCCCCGTGGAACTGGCGCTGCCCCTGATGCGATTGGCCCAGGCCTTCGCATCACTGACCGAGGGCGTGACGAACTCATTGCTGGCAATCCCGCACGGCGCCGGCCGGAGTGGCGTGAACGTCTATGTGCTGATGGCGCGCGCCGATGCCGCCGGCACCATGAATGTGCTGATGGAAACCGGCCTTTCGGAACACCAAGCCGCATCCCGCGTCGCCCATGCGCTGCGCGACGCGGACATCATGCAGGACGTGCAAGGCAACAACGCGACGGCGGTGAAGAACTGGCGCAAACGCATTGTCGGCACGGGCGTCAGGGCCACGATCCAGGACCTGCCAGAATACCCCGATTGGGACCACCAAGCCGCCGGCATCTACAACCTGGCCACCGACAAAGGACGCACCCTGATGCGCCGGCCGGATGCCAAGGCGGATCGTGTGCAGGCCTTCATGCTGG
>JAAFHD010000361.1 GCA_013298245.1 Alphaproteobacteria bacterium | reverse complement strand
GGCGGCAGGCGCAGCCGCAGCGCGCGCCCGATCGCGTCGCGCTCCGCGGCCAGTGCCGCGACCAGGCGCGGCGGCGCATCCGGCACGCCCGAAGGCCCCAGCAGCAGCGCGGCATCAGCTAGCCCCGCCATGTTGCCCAAAGCCGCCGCCAGGGCGCTGGACAATTCGCGCACGCGCATGCCGAACAGCGCGGTGGCCAGGTCGGCCATGCGGGGCGCGGGTGCCTCGGTGCCCATCCATAGGCCAGTGCGAATCGCGCCCACCCAGACGCCCGCCCCGATGCGCCGCGCGGCGACCGGGGGTGCGGCCAGCGCCGCCACATCGGGCACCAGGCCGCGGGCGGCCATGTCGCGCGCCAGCACCGCCGTGGTCAGCGCCGCTGCGGGGGCCACGAACACGGCGGGGCGGCCTGACAGCACGCGCGCCAGGCGTTCCAGCACCACCGCCTGCACATGGCCCGGCAGCGCGGCCAGCACGGCATCCGCGCCATCGGTTGCGCGGCCCAGATCGGCCGCGACATCCACCGCAAAGCGGCCTGCCAGCAGGCCCTGCACCTCCAAAGCGGCGCCAATGCCGCGCGTGCCGCCGCCGCGCGGCGAGTACAGCCGCACCTTGTGCCCGCGCGATGCGGCCAGCGCGGCACAGCCGATTCCGACCGGCCCCGCGCCCAAAATGGCCAGTGTGAGTCCGGCAGGTTTCAACACCGCAAAAGCTTCTCCGCTCTGTCATTGCACCGTCGCGAAACGCCGGTTATCCCGGGCCACGACAGGGCGTTGATAGCACCGCATGACGACCACGGCACGATCCCCCGAAGAAGCGCTTCGCCCGAAGCGCCTGGCGCGCAAGAAGCCGCTGCGATTCCGGGCGCGCCTGCCCGGCCGCGCCTTCCGCGACGTGATGGAGGACCGGCCGCTGGGCGGGCGTTTCCGCGCCATCCGCCGCATCATCTGCGCGGGGCTGTGGACCCTGCCCTGCATGCTGGTGCAGGCGCTGCTTTTGCTGCTGCCGGGCAATGCCAAGGCGCGCTTCCCGATGGTGTATTTCCGCGTGCTGTGCTGGTTGATCGGCATGCGCCTGCAGGTGGTGGGCACACCGGCCGAGGGCCGGGTGCTGTATGTCGCCAACCACACATCCTGGCTGGATATTCCGGTGCTGGGCGCGGTGCTGAACACGCGCTTCATCTCGAAGGCCGAGGTGGGCACCTGGCCGCTGGTGGGCTGGGTGGCGAAGCTGGGGCGCACTGTCTTTGTCAGCCGCGCGCGCAGCGGCACGGCGGGCGAAGCGAAGGACATGTCCACCCGCCTGCATGGCGACGAAAGCCTGGTGCTCTTCCCCGAAGGCACCACCAGCGATGGTACGCGCGTGCTGCCCTTCCGCAGCAGCTTTTTCGCCGTCGCACCGGCGGCGCATTTGGTGCAGCCGGTGACGGTTGTGTATGACCGCATGGGCGGGCTGCCGGCCTGCCGGCGCGATCGGCCGCTATTCGCCTGGTATGGCGATATGGAAACCGGCAGCCATGCCTGGCGCCTGCTGCGCCGCACCGGCACGCGCTGCACCGTGGTGCTGCATGAGCCCTTCTCGCCCGAGGCGATTCCCAACCGCAAGCACATGGCGGCCGAGACGGGGCGCTTGATCGCGATGTCGGCCGCGACACTGCGACAAAATCGTCCCGCTGCGCCGTTACCTGCGCCGGTCAAGGCATAACCACCCGCCACGCGGTTGCCACGCCCCCGTCACGTTGTTAGGACACGCCCGCACCTGACAGGGCGGGGCTTATGAAGATTGTCGCTTGCAACAGCAACCGTCCGCTGGCCCAGGCGGTTGCGGACAACCTGCAACTGCCGCTTGTCGATGCCTCCGTCCGGCGTTTCGCCGATATGGAAATCTTCGTGGAGTTCCATGAGAACATCCGCGGGGAGGACGTGTTCGTGGTGCAGTCCACCAGCGCGCCGGCCAATGACCACCTTATGGAATTGCTGATCACGATGGATGCGCTGCGGCGTTCCAGCGCGCGGCGCATCACGGCGGTGGTGCCGTATTTTGGCTATGCCAGGCAGGACCGGAAAACCGGGCCGCGCACGCCGATTTCCGCCAAGCTGGTGGCGAATTTGATCACCGAAGCGGGTGCTGACCGCGTGCTGACGATGGATTTGCATGCGGGGCAGATCCAGGGGTTTTTCGATATTCCGGTGGACAATCTTTTCGCCGCACCGCTGTTCGTGAAGGACATTAAGGAACGCTTCGGCGACCGTGACCTGATGGTGGTATCCCCCGATGTCGGCGGTGTGGTGCGCGCGCGCGCGATCGCGACGCGCCTGCACACGGATCTGGCCATCATCGACAAGCGCCGCCCGGCGGCGGGTGTTTCCGAAGTGATGAACGTGATCGGTGATGTGCGCGGCCGCGACTGCATCATCGTGGACGACATCATCGACAGCGGCGGCACCCACTGCAACGCCGCGGAAGCCGTCATGAAGCATGGCGCGCGCAGCGTGTCGGTTTATGTGACACATGGTGTTTTCTCGGGTGGTGCTGTGGCGCGGGTGGGCGCGGCACCGATCGAGATATTGGCCGTGACGGACAGCATCGGCGCGACGGAAGCGGTGCGGACGGCGGCGAATATCCGGCAGCTGCCGATCGCGCCGCTGCTGGCGGAAGCGATGCGGCGCATCAGTGAGGAAAGTTCGGTTTCTTCGTTGTTTGATTGATCAGCGCCGGCCCTTTTTGGGCGTGTAGCCACCGCCGCCTGGCCCCATGGGCTTGGGTTTCCAGGCCTCCTTCTTGCCGCGCGCGGGCTTGCTGTCGCGCAGCGAGCGGCCAGCCAAATTCGGCTGTGGGCCGACATCCAGGCCCAGCTCCAGCGCCTCCATCCGCTTGATTTCGTCGCGCAGGCGCGCCGCGGTTTCGAATTCCAGATTGGCGGCGGCGCTGCGCATGTCCTTTTCCAACTGCGCGATAGCGGCACGCAAATCCTTGCCGACGAATTGCGCGGTGGCGTCGCCCTCCACCGCCTCGACCGTCACATAATCGCCCTGGCTGACATCCTTCAGCACATCGGAAATGCCACGCGCGATGGTGGTGGGCGTGATGCCATGCGCGGTGTTCCACGCGACCTGCTTGGTGCGGCGGCGGTCGGTTTCTTCCAGCGCGCGCTTCATGCTGTCGGTCATGCGGTCGGCGTACAAAATCACGCGCCCTTCGGCGTTGCGCGCGGCGCGGCCGATGGTCTGGATCAGGCTGGTGGTGGACCGCAAAAACCCTTCCTTGTCGGCGTCCAGGATCGCAACCAGCCGACATTCGGGAATGTCCAACCCCTCGCGCAGCAGGTTGATGCCGACCAGCACATCGAAGACACCGCGGCGCAGGTCGCGGATGATTTCGATGCGCTCCAGCGTGTCCACATCCGAGTGCAGGTAGCGAACCTTCAGCCCGGTCTCGACCATGTATTCGGTCAGCTGTTCGGCCATGCGCTTGGTCAGCACGGTGACCAGGATGCGCCCGCCCTGGGCCGCCACTTCACGGCATTCGGCCAGCAGGTCATCCACCTGGTTTTCCACCGGCCGGATGTCGCAGACCGGGTCCACCAGGCCGGTCGGGCGGATCACCTGTTCGGCGAAGATGCCGGCGGTGCGTTCCATTTCCCACGGGCCAGGTGTGGCGGAAACAAACACCGTCTGCGGGCGAAATTCGTCCCATTCCTCGAAGCGCAGGGGCCGGTTGTCGATGCAGGAAGGCAGGCGGAAACCGTGTTCCGCCAGGATGGATTTGCGCGCGTAGTCGCCTTTGAACATGCCGCCGATCTGCGGCACGGTCACATGGCTTTCATCCACCACCAGCACGGCGTTTTCGGGCAGGTATTCGAACAAGGTCGGCGGCGGTTCGCCGGGATTCCGGCCTGACAGATAGCGCGAATAATTCTCGATCCCTTTGCAGGAACCGGTGGTTTCCATCATCTCCATGTCGAAGGTGGTGCGCTGTTCCAGGCGCTGCGC
>JAAFHD010000360.1 GCA_013298245.1 Alphaproteobacteria bacterium | reverse complement strand
GGCGCGGCGCTTGGGGATTTTGCCCGAAGCGGGTGTGCGTGACCTCAAGGGTCCGGACACGCTGCAGTGACCCGCAACGGTTGATGAACAGGATCGGCGCAACCACCGAAGTTCCGGCCGCACGGCGGCCGGCGGCGCCCATGAGGCCGCACCGCCGGGTGGTCCCGCGGCGCGCCGGAAGCCAAGCGCGCTGCGCGCGCGCCCGGCGTTTGAGGGCACAATAAATGCTATTGAAGGTCACGGTGCTGCCCAAGAACGGCGTGCTGGATCCGCAGGGCAAGGCGATTCAGCAGGCGCTGGGGTCGCTCGGTTTTGACGCCGTGCAGGATGTGCGCGCGGGCAAGGTGATCATGCTGGATATCGCCGAGACCGATGCCACGCGCGCCCGCGCCGCGGCCGAGGACATGGCGCGCAAGCTGCTGGCCAATACGGTGATTGAGAGCTTCACGGTCGAGATCCCATGACGGCGGATACCGCGCGCATGCCGGTTTCCTTGCGCGTCTTTGTCGCGGTCTCGGTGGGGTTCTGCGCGTTGCGGACATTGTCGGCCGCGACCTGGCTGGTCTTTGGCGCCGGCTTCGAGGGACGGCACGCGACGGCGGAGGCGTTTTTCCTGCTCTCCAAGGCGTTTCTGGGCGGGTTGTTCTGGTTCATTTCCCTGCCCATCGAGGGCTGGCGCAACCCGATTGCCTGGCTGTTCATCCCATGGGGATGAAGGCGTCCATGCTGATGATGATCGTGCTGACCGTGCTGGCCGCGATGGCGCTCGGCTGGCGCGAGACGCGGCGGGATGGGGTGGCGAAACAGGGTTGGGTTGCGAAGCAGAAACGCCGCGCGAATCGTTGGGTGACGGCGGCCGCGATCGCCGCGGTGGGCACGCTGGCGGTGCTGGGCGGCACGCAATGGTTGCGGGTGTGGATGCAATGATGCCAACTGGGCGCCATGGGCATCAGCGCGGAGATACTGTTGTTCTTCCCGGTCATCCCGGCTTTTGTGCTGGTGATGATGTTGGGTGCGATGGCGGTGGCGGCGTTGCCGGTGAGCTGGTTGTCGATCTGGCTATCACCACCGGCCTGGCTCCGGGATATTCCGTTTTCCACGCTGTTCCCGGCCTGCATGCTGGTGGCGCCGGTGCTGTTCCTGGCGCTGGTCGCGCTGGTGGCGCCGGCACGTGAAGTCAGCGTGACCGAAAAACCCACACTGGAACAGGTGCGTGAGCGCCAGGCGCTGTTCCGGCACCTGCTGCCCAATCGCGCGCAACCGCAGGACTGAACATGCACGCTGCCATCATCACCTTTCCTGGCACCAACCGCGAGCGCGACATGGCGATTGCGCTGGAACGTGTGTCGGGCCGGCGGCCCGCGATGCTGTGGCACAAGGATAGCGTGCTGCCGGCGGGGCTGGATGTGGTGGTGCTGCCGGGCGGGTTTTCGCATGGCGATTACCTGCGCAGTGGGGCCATGGCGGCGCGGGCGCCGATCATGGATGCGGTGCGCGCGTTTGCCGCGCGCGGTGGGCATGTGCTGGGGGTGTGCAACGGGTTTCAGATTTTGACGGAAGCCGGGTTGCTGCCAGGGGCCTTGTTGAAGAATGCCTCGCTGCGGTTCCTGGCGCAGGATTGCAGGCTGCGGGTGGAACGCAGTGATACGGCGTTCACGCGGGGCTTTGAGCAGGGTGCGGAATTCAGCGCGACCATGGCGCATGGTGATGGCAACTACTTTGCCGATGACGCCACGCTGGATGCGCTGGAGGGCGAGGGGCGCGTGGTGCTGCGCTATGTCGGTGCCAATTTGAATGGGAGTGCGCGGGCGATTGCGGGCGTGTGCAGTGCGAACCGGCGGGTGTTGGGGCTGATGCCGCACCCCGAGAACTGCGTGGACCCGCTGGTGGGCGGGACCGATGGGCTGCCGATGTTTGCGGGGTTGTCAGCGAGCTTTGCGGGCGTATAGCGCGGCTTGCGACAAATTCGGTGCTTAGGTGGGAATTCCTTACTGCCTTACTGTCTTACTATCTTTCCAGGCGGCTGGGCGGGCGTGATGCCGCGCTGGAGGCGTTGATATTGTAGGATTTTGCCGATGCCTGGTGGGGCTTCGGGCGGGGCGGATGCGGTTGTCAAACAGCCTGATGTTTTTAGGATAAAACGCCTCAGCGATCAAGCGTTTTCGGCGCCCAGCACCCAGTCGCGGAACAGTGCGAGGTCGATATTGCCACCGCAGAGGATGGTGGCGACGGGGCGGCCCGCCCATTGCGCGCGTTCCTGCATGAGGGCGGCCAGCGGGGCGGCGCCGGCGCCCTCGGCCAGGTTGTGGGTGTCGGTCCAATAGGCGCGGATGGCGTCGCGGACGGCGTCGTCGGTGACGGTGACGATGCGGGCGGCACCTTTGAGGATGATGGCGAGTGCCCCGGGGTCGGGGATGCGGGTGGCCATGCCGTCGGCCAAGGTGTCGGCGCGCGGGGTTTCGACCACATGGCCGGCGGCGAAGGACAGCGCATAGGACGGCGCGCCCACGGATTGCACGCCGATGATTTGGGTGGGCAGGCCCAGCAGGTCGCGGGCCATGATGCAACCGCAGATGCCGGAACCGAGGCCGACGGGGACGTAGATCGCCGCCGTTTCGGGGGCGGCGCGCAGCAGTTCCAGGGCGTAGGTGGCGACACCCTTCACCAGGTCGGGGGCGAAAGAGGGTGCGAATTCGAAACCCTCTTCGGCCGCGCGTTGGGCGGCGTAAGCGCGGGCGGCGTCGAAATCGGCGCCGTGTTCGATCAGGGTGGCACCTTGGGCACGCATGGCGGCGTTCTTTTCGGCGCTGTTGCCATGCGGGACCACGATGGTGACGGGCACGCCGAAGCGCTTGCCGGCCCAGGCGAGCGACTGGCCGTGATTGCCGCGGGTGGCGGAGATGACGCCGCGGACGTGGGGGCGTTCGCGGGCCAGGCGGTCCATGAAGACCAGGCCGCCGCGGATCTTGAAGGCGCCGGTGGGGGTGTGGTTTTCGTGCTTGACGATGATGTCGGCGCCGGTGCGGGCGGCGAGCAGCGGCCAGCGGTGCTGGGGGGTGGCCGGCATGTGGGTGTGGACCAGGCGGGCGGCGGCTTCGAGTTCGGGGAGGGTGAACATCCGCCAGCTATACCGGTGCGCGCGCAAAGAAAAAGGGGCGGCCCTTGCGGACCGCCCCCTAGTTTGGCGCTTCTGACGGATCAGAAGTCCATGTCACCCATGCCGCCACCGGGGCCACCCGACGGGGCGGCCTTCTTTTCCGGACGCTCGGCGACCATCGCTTCGGTCGTGATCAGCAGCGACGCGACCGAGGCCGCATCCTGCAGCGCGGTGCGCACGACCTTGGTCGGGTCGATGATGCCGGCTGCGATCAGGTCCTTGTACTGGTCCAACTGGGCGTCGTAGCCGAAGGACCATTCGCTGGAGCGCAGCGTCTCACCGGCCACGACCGCGCCGTCCTTGCCGGCATTTTCCGCGATCTGCTTCGCCGGCGCCTGGATGGCGCGGCGAACGATCTCGATGCCGACATTTTCGTCGTTGTTCAGGCCCTTGAGGTTGCCAAGGTTCGTGCTGGCGCGCAGCAGCGCGGTGCCGCCACCCGGCACGATGCCTTCCTGGACGGCCGCGCGGGTTGCGTGCAGCGCGTCGTCCACGCGGTCCTTGCGCTCCTTGACTTCCACTTCGGTGCTGCCACCGACGCGGATGACGGCCACGCCGCCGGCCAGCTTCGCCAGGCGTTCCTGCAGCTTCTCACGGTCGTAGTCCGAGGTGGTTTCCTCGATCTGCGCCTTGATCTGCTCGCAGCGGCCGGTGATTTCGGTCTTCTCGCCGGCACCGTCCACGATCGTGGTGTTTTCCTTCTCGATGCGCACGGTCTTGGCCTTGCCGAGCATCGCGAGGGTCACGTTTTCCAGCTTGATGCCGAGGTCTTCGGAAATCATCTGGCCACCGGTCAGGATGGCGATGTCTTCCAGCATGGCCTTGCGACGGTCGCCGA
>JAAFHD010000036.1 GCA_013298245.1 Alphaproteobacteria bacterium | reverse complement strand
GGAATTGCCCGCGCGGCCTGGCACGGGTGGCGGCTGGTTCACCGATTGGGTTGTGGACCAGGTCGAGGAAGCGCACCCCCAGCTGCGCGACATCACCATCCGCGCCACGCTTGACCCGCGCTGGCAGAGCGCGGCCGAGACCCGCCTGCGCACCCTGCTGGCCGCCGAGGGCGCGCAGGCCGAGGTGGGGCAGGGCGCCATCATCGTCATGGATGCCGCAACCGGCGCGGTGCGCGCGATGGTCGGCGGGCGCGACTACCGCGGCAGCCCCTTCAACCGCGCTGTCGCCGCGCGCCGCCAGCCCGGCAGTGCCTTCAAGGCGGTGGTCTACGCCGCTGCCATCGAGGCCGGCGCCACCCCCAGCACCATGGTCGCCGATGGCCCGCTGACCAGGCGCGGCTGGTCGCCTGGCAATGGGCAGTGGCGCACGCGCGGCGAAATCACGCTGGAGGAAGCCTTCGCGCAATCGGTGAACACGGCGGCCGTGCGCGTGCTGGACATGGGCGGCGGGCCTGCCGGCGCGCGCGCCATGGCGCAGCGTTTGGGCATTCGCAGCCCCGTGCCGAACAACGCATCTGTCGCACTGGGCACCGCGGAGGTGACGCTGCTGGAACTGACCGCCGCCTATGCCGCGCTGGTCAATGGCGGCCGGCGCGTCACACCGCACGGCATCCGCGCGCTGGTCAGCGAGGGCCGCCCGCAGCCCATGCGCGTGCCACCCCCCGAAGCGGCAATCAGCGCCGACACAGCGGCCGCCATGCGTCGCCTGATGCAGGCTGTGGTGACCAGCGGCACCGGCCGCCAGGCCGCCGTGCGCGGCGCCGTGACGGGCGGCAAGACCGGCACCACCCAGGACTACAAGGACGCCTGGTTCGTGGGATTTTTCGGCGATGTCGTGATCGGCGTCTGGCTCGGCAATGACCGCGGAGAACCGATGGAACAGGTGCGCGGCGGCACCATGCCCGCGCGCCTGTTCCGAGAAGTGATCGAAGCCGCGCGCTGACACATCCTGCGCGGCCGATTCACGGAACAGGCTGTCGCCCGTTCCGATCGGACGCTACGCCGCCGGCGCCGCCCCCGCCGCCGGCGCATCCCCGCGCCGCAGCCGGTTGCGCCCGCTGAACAGCACGATGGGTGCTGCGATGAACACCGAACTGCTGGCCGAGATGAAAATCCCGAACAGCATCACCAACGCAAAGCCCGACAGGGCATCACCACCAAACAACGCCAGGGGAAGCGCCGAGAGCAACAGTGTCATGGACGTGCCAAGGCTGCGGTTCAGCGTCTCGTTGATGGACAGATCGACCAGCTGTTCCAGCGGCATCTGCTTGTATTTGCGCAGGTTTTCTCGCATGCGGTCGAACACCACGACCTTGTCATTCGCACTGAAGCCAATGACGGTCAGGATGGCCGCGATGGTGGTCAGATTGAACTCCACCTGGAACAGCACCATGAAGCCGATGGTCTTGGTGGTATCCAGGATCAGCGTCACGATCGCCGCGATCCCGAACTGCCATTCGAAGCGGAACCAGATGTAGAGCAGCATCGCGAACAGACTGATGCCCAGCGCGATCAACCCGCCCTTGAACAGCTCATCCGAAATACGGTTGCCGACGGCCTCCACCCGCAGGATGCGGATGCCGGGTGCGGTCGCTTCCAGTGCGGCGCGCACGCGGTTCACCACCACCTGCACCTGGGCTTCCTGGTCGGGCACGGGGATGCGCAGCAGCACGGTCTGCGCATCGCCGAATTGCTGGATGCCGACATCGCCGACATTCAGCGCGGATGCCGCACCACGCAGTGCCGCCAGGTCGGCGGGGCCTTGCGTGCGCGCTTCCATGATGATGCCGCCGCGGAAGTCGATGCCCTTTTCCAGCCCCGGATACAGCGCGCCCACCAGCGACGCGGTGGACAGCACGGCCGAGACCACCAGCCCCGCAACCGCACCGCGCATGAAGGGAATCTTGGTCACATCCGGGCAAAGCCGGAACAGCGGTCGCGCAAGGCGCTGCCCGATCGACATGCCGGGCCGCTCCAGCACCGGCAATTCCTTCGGCCGCCGCCAGCGATACCACCACACCATCATCAGCCGCGTCAGCACAGTCGCGGTCCACATCTGGATGACAGTGCCGATCGCGACGGTCACTGCAAACCCCTTCACCGGCCCCGAGCCGAAGGCATAGAGACAGCCCATCGCGATCAGGTTCGTCAGGTTCGAATCCAGGATGGTGCCGGATGCCTTGGTGAAGCCCGCTTCCAGCGCGTTGATCGGACTTCGTCCGTTCTTCACTTCCTCGCGGATGCGTTCATTGATCAGGATATTGGCGTCCAGCGCCGTGCCCAATGTCAGCACCATGCCGGCGATGCCCGGCAGCGTCAGTGTCGCTTCCAGCAGCGAGAGAAAGCTGATGATGAAGACGATGTTCAACAGCAGCGCGATATTCGCGAACCACCCGAACAACCCATACGCAAACCCCATATACAGGAAGACGAACACCGTCCCGACCGCCAGGCTGATGATGCCCGCGCGGATCGCATCCGCCCCCAACTCCGGCCCGACAGTGCGTTCTTCAATGACGGTCAGCGGCGCGGGCAGGGCGCCGGCGCGCAGCAGCACCGCCAAATCATTGGCCGTCCGCACGGTGAAATTGCCGGAAATCTGCCCGCGGCCACCGATGATCGGCTCGCGGATATTGGGCGCTGTGATCACCTTGTCGTCCAGCACGATGGCGAAGGGGCGGCCGACATTCTGCCGCGTGATGTCGGCGAAGCGCCGCGTGCCGACACTGTCGAAGGTGAAGTTCACCACCCATTCGCCCGAGCGCGAATCCTGCCCCGCCCGCGCATCGGTCAGCGACGCGCCATCCACCTCGATGCGCCGGCGCACGGCGTAGCGTTGGTCACCCTGATCGGCGGGCAGGAACATCACGCCCGGCGGTGGCGTCGCGGCCTGCAGGCTCGCCGTCTCGTCCAGCAAATGGAAGGTCATGCGCGCGGTGCGACCCAGCAGCTGCTTGATCCGGTCCGGGTCATCCACACCCGGCAATTGCACCAGAATTCGGTTGGCACCCTGCCGCGCGATCAGCGCTTCCACCACGCCAGTTTCATCGATGCGGCGGCGCACGATCTCGATGGATTGCTCCACCGCCGCACCGGCCTTGGCGCGCAGCCCGGCTTCGGTCACGGTCGCGGTCAGCATGCCCTCCGCGTTGACGGCCACCTCGATATCCTGCGCGCGCTGCCCGGCGCCCAGCTGCACCTCCAGGCCCAGTTCGCGCACGATGCGCAGCGCTGCCTCGCGCTGCCCGGCATCGGTCAGGCGCAGGCTGATGCGGCGCTGGTCCTGCTCCGCCCGCAGGCCTGTGTAGCCGATGCGCTGGTTGGGCTGGTTCAGGCCACGGCGCGCGCCTTCCACCAACTGTTCCAGGCGTTCGCGCAGCAGCCCGTTGGTGTCCACTTCCAGCAGCAGATACGACCCGCCGCGCAAATCCAGGCCAAGGTTCACCTGGCGCACCGGGAACCAATCGGGGAAGGATGCGCGCGGCAACAGGTTCGGCAGCGTCACCAGCACGCCGAACAGGCACACCGCCAGGATCACAGCCTGCTTCCATCGGGCGAAATACATCATGGCGGGCAAGCGTTCCTGAGCGGGGTTGACGACCACCCATGGGCGGCCGAAGCGGGCGGAACATGCTTCTGTGGAGAGTGGGATGCAAGCCTTGCGCGTGGGCGTCGTCGGCGCGGGCCATTTCGGGCGGTTTCACGCGCTGAAACTGGCCGGAATCGGCGCGCTGTCCGGCTTGCATGATGCGGATGCCGCGCGGGCCGCGCAGGTGGCGGGTGAAGCGGGCTGCGCCGCCATGCCGCTCGACTCGCTGATCGCGGCATCCGATGCGGTGGTGGTGGCGGCACCCACGCGGTTTCACCTGGATATCGGGCTGCGCGTGCTGGCCGCCGGGCGGCACCTGTTCATGGAAAAACCCATCGCCGCGACGCTGGAACAGGCCGACGCCCTGATCGCAGCCGCGCAGGGCCGCGTGCTGCAAGTCGGGCATATCGAACGCCATTCGGCCGCGATCCGCACACTGCGCGCGGAATTGGCGGGCTTCACGCCCCGCGCCATGCAGGCGACGCGCGTCGCACCCTTCCGCCCGCGCAGCCTGGATGTGTCGGTGGTGCTGGACCTGATGATCCACGACATCGACCTGGTGCTGAGCCTGGCGGGCGCGGAGCCGGTGGAGGTGCGCGCCGTGGGCCGCGCCGTGATGTCACCGCACCCGGATTATGCGGTGGCGCAACTGCGCTTCGCCAATGGCATGCAGGCGGAACTGACCGCTAGCCGCGTCGCGGTGGCCATGGAACGCCGCCTGCGACTGCTGGGTGACGGCGGAGAAGTGCGCGTTGATTTCCTGGCGCGTGAATTGGCCGCGCTGCGCCCGGGCGGCGCCGAGCCCGCCGAACACATGCCCGGCTGGGGCCGTGACCTGCGCAGCTGGACCGACCATGACAGCCTGGAGGCGCAACACGCCGCCTTCCTGCACGCCGTCCGCAGCGGCGAGCCGCCTGCGGTGGATGGCGCCGCCGGTCGTGCCGCATTGTCGGTTGCGTTGCGGGTGGAGGCGGCGATCGCCACTGCGTAACAGGCGCCACATCGCTGCCCGAATCCGGGTAGAATGTTCAGGTGTTCAAAGGAGGAACCAATATGCGTGCAATTCTTCTCGTCGGTGTACTGGCGATTGGCCTGGCGGGCTGCGGCCAGCGCCCGGGTGAACGCGCTGTCAGCGGCGGCCTGATCGGCGCCGGTGTCGGTGCGGGCGCGGCGGCTTTGACCGGCGGCAGTCTGGCGACGGGTGCGGTTGTCGGCGGCGCGGTGGGTGCCGTGGGCGGCGCGGTGACGGCGCCGTCTTCGCGCCGGCGGTGATATGCGGCGGGCGCGGTTTTATGCCGCGCCCGCGACTGCCTGGCCGGCGCTGATTTCATTGCCATCCGGGTCGGTCAGCATGAAGTCGCGCATGCCGTAGTCACGGTCGGCGGGCGCTTGCGGCAACGCCACGCCACGCGCGGACCATTCGGCGTGCAGCGCATCCACGTCACGCACGAAAAGGCAGATGGCGCCCTGGCCCGGCGCGCGTGCGGAACCCGCGACCAGGTGCAAATCCACATCATCGCGGCACAGGCAGGCATAGGATGTGGGCGTGCCCCATTCGAAGCTGACCTTGAACCCCAGCCCGTCGCGGTAGAAGGCCAAGGCGGCCGCCATGTCGCGCACCGCGAAGATGGTGGCGGCACCCTTGATCACGTCGCGCGCCTTGCGCGCCAGAAGGCCAGGGCGACAATCCCGGCATGCAGCACAAGTGCCGCCGCCACGGCCGCGACATGCGCACCCAATCCCGCCGGCACGACCATGAGCGTGATCACCGCCAGCGGCAGGAACAGCAGCACGGAACTGTACACGCCAGGATTGGCCCGCCGCAGCTTCACGGTGGCCGCGATATGCGTGATGCCGTTGACCAGCACCACCCACGGCGCCACCAGCGCCCAGCCCGGCCCCCACCACAGCCCGGCATACAGCGCGAAGAGGTTGGTGCCCCAGACCAGCGGCAGGTTGATGACCAGCACATCGGGCGTGGTCAGTGCATCGCGGCCATGGAACATCACGTTGTTCACGAATTGGCGGAAGCGGTCGGCGCTGTGTTCCTCCACCTGGTGCAGCATGTAGGCGGGCGAGTGCAGGAAGATCAGCACGACCCAGGCCGGCCAGGCTTCGCGCAGCAAAGGCACCAGGGCCAGCAGGGCGGCGGCCATGAACAGCGCGCCCGTGACCCAGCGCTGGGCGAGCCAGGTGGTCATGCGAGTGCCGTGCACGCGAAGCCCACCCGCGCCTCGGTCGGCACGCCGAACAGCGCGGTGTGGCGCGCGGGCAGGCCGGCGGGGAAGTGCCGCACATATTCGGCGTTGCATTCGGCGTAGTCGGCGCGATCGGTGATGAGCATCGTCACCTGCACGACGCGGTCGAGGGACGAGCCGGCTTCGGTGAGCAACGACGCGATGTGGTGCAGCGCGTTGCGCGTTTCCTCGGCTGCTGTTTCGCCGCGATGGATGCCGCGCGAGGGGTCATGCGGTGCGGAATGGCCCGAGACGAAAACCAGCCCCGCGGCCTTGGCGACGCGGCTGAAGGGGCGGGGCGATCCGGGCTCTGGCGGGTGGAGGAATTCGATCACGCCGGGAGGTCCTTCACATAGACGATGGAGCCGCGATGCTCGCCCATCCGGTCGTATAATGCACGCCCGGGGTTGGCCTGGTGCGTCTGCCAATAGACGCGGCGGCTGCCGGCCGCGCGCGCCAGGTCGAACACTGCGTGCATCAGCGCGCGGCCGATGCCCTGGCCGCGTGCGGCTTGCAGCGTGAACAGGTCCTGCAGGTAGCAGTTCGGCGTGGGCTGCGTGGTGCTGCGGTGGAAGATGGCGTGCGCCAGGCCCAGCAACGCGCCGCCCTGTTCGAAGACCAGCGCGTGCATCGGTTCGGCCGGGTCGTGGAAGCCGGCCCAGGTGGCGCGCGTGATCGCGGGGTCGAAGGCCGGGCGGCCGTAGAAGGCGTTGTAGCCCTCCCACAGCGGCAGCCATTGCGGCCAGTCCGAGGGGAGGGCGGGGCGGATCATTTTCGGCGCGCTTCCATCACCACGCCGCCGTCGCGCAGCTTCTGAATCTCGTCGGTCGTGAAGCCGTGCTGGGCCAGCACCGCCGCGGTGTCCTGCCCGAAGCGCGGCGGTTCGCGCCGCGTGCCGCCAGGCGTGCGCGACATCTTGATGGGCGTGCCAAGGCCGCGGAACCAGCCCAGTTCCGTCACCATTTCGCGGTGCGCGGTGTGGGGGGCGGCGAGCGCCTGGTCGACATGCGTGACCGGCCCGGCGGGCAGGCCTGCGGCCAGCATGCGCGGGCAGAGCTCGAAGCCGTCTTCATCGGCGAAGCGTGCGTCGAGCAATTCGGTCAGTGCTTCGCGGTTGACCACGCGCGCGCCGTTGGTGGCGAAGCGTGCGTCGGCGGCGACTTCCGGCATGCCCAGGAATTCGCACAGCTTGCGGAAGGCGCCGTCAATGCCCACACCCATGAAGATGTCGCAGGTGCGCGTGCGGAAGGTGGAATAGGGCGCCAGGTTGGGATGCGGATTGCCGGTGGCCACCGGGCGCTTGCCGTTCAGCAGATGGTTCGCGGCATGCGGGTGCATCAGCGCCATGCCGCAGTCGTGCAGCGTCATGTCCAGGTATTGGCCAAGGCCTGAGGTGGTGCGTTCATGCACCGCCATCAGGATGGCGATGGCGGAGTAAAGGCCGGTGCCGATATCGACCATCGGCGTGCCAAGCCGCGTGGGGCCGGAGGTCGCGGTGCCGTTGGTGGACATCAGCCCCACCACCGCCTGCACGATCGCGTCATAGCCCGGCGCGCCGCCATAAGGGCCGGTCGCGCCGAAGCCGGAGACGCGGCAATGGATCAGGCGGGGGAAGCGTTTGGCCAGCACGTCCTCATAGCCCAGGCCCCATTTTTCCATGCTGCCTGGCTTGAAGTTTTCGACCAGTACATCGGCGTCTTCCAGCAGGCGCATCAGCACCTGGCGGCCTTCCGGCTTGCCGAGGTCGAGGCCCACGGATTTCTTGTTGCGGTTGACGCCGATGTAGTAGCTGGCATCGCCCTCGTGGAACGGGGGGCCCCAGTCGCGCACTTCGTCGCCCTGCGGCGGTTCCAGCTTGATGACCTCGGCGCCGTGATCCGAGAGGATCATGGTGCAGTAAGGGCCGCCCAGGACGCGCGTCAGGTCGATGACCTTGAGGCCCGCCAGGGCGCCTGCGGATTTGGCGAGGCCCTTGCCTTCGAGCATGGGGATGGCGTCGGTCATGCGGCGGACTTTCTGTTGAACACGCGGGCACAGAATTCGGGATAGGTTTCGCGCATCTCGTCGCACACCACGCCGCGCAGCAGCGCCAGTTCAGCGTCGGTTGGCGCGGTGGTTTGCGGCACGTCGTCGGCGGCGTCGAAATCAAAGCCGGTCGCGGCGCGGATGGCATCCACGCTTTCGCCCGGATGCAGGCTCTCCAGCGAAAACCGCGCCCGCTCAGGATGGAAGCGAAACACACACCGCCCCGTCACCAACGCCTGCGCATGCCCGCGCCGGAACACGCCCGGCGCAGAAACGCCCGGCGCCGAGATATGCGCCACGCGGTCCACCAACACGCGCGGTGAATGCTCCTCGCGGAACAGGATGGTGCGGTTGGTCATCATGTACATGAACGCACTGCCGAAACTGCCGGGGAAGCGCACGCCGGTGCCTGGCCATTCGCCGGTGCCGATCAGGTTCAAATTCGCGGCGCCATCAATTTCGCCGCCGCCCAAGAAGAACAGGTCAATCCGCCCCTGGCCCGTCAGGTCGAACAACTCGCGCGTGCCCTCGGTGAAGGGATTGCCGCTGCGCTTATGCAGCAAGGACAGCCGCACGGGCGCGCCCTGCTTGGCCACCAGCCAACACGCGGCCGCCGGGATGGGCGATGCCGCACCCACCGCGATATGCCGCGCCGGCGGCGCTGCCGGGTCGCGGATCAACCGCGCAATCGTCACCGCCAGCAACTCTTCCAACACGAAACTCATGCCGCGACGGCCTGCGAGAACACCTCGCGCGCCACCCATTCCTGGAAGCCCGCCTCACTGCGCGCCATCCGCGCATACTCGGCCACATAGGCCGCATCGAACCCATATTCATCCAGCAGCGCCGCCGGCCGCGCGCCCCGCGTCGCGATCGCGACCGCCTCGATATAGGTCGCGCTGATCGCGCCACTCGCCAGGTTTTCGTCTTCCAGGAAATTGCCCGGCACCACGCGTTCCACCGTCACCAGCGCGCGCTTGGATGCATGCGCGAGCGTCGCGCATTCGCGCCTGCGCCCCACCCACACATTGCCGGCCTCATCGGCCATCACAGCATGAAACGCCGCCACATCCGGGCTGATCGCGGGCAGCAGCACAATGTCATCGCCTGGCTCGCCATAGGGGTTCGGCACCACCTTCCAATCCGGCCGATGCGCCAGGATGTCCGAGCCGATCAACCCGCGCAGCGGCATGAACGGCACGCCCTTCTCGGCGGCCTGCAGCATGGTGTGCACGGCCGGGCAGGTGCAGTCGCGCATCACAATGGACCCCGCGCGGATCGCCGCCGAAAACCGTGGCGCAAACCCCGCCTCGCCCAGCGACACCGCACTCGTCTCCACCTCCACGACACAGCCCGCGCCGATCAGGATATCCGCCGCGAACCCACCCACCGGCACGCCCAGCAGCCGCAGGCCCCGCACCCCGCGCCTGATCAGCGCCTTCGCCAGTGCCACCGACGGCAGCGAATTGTCCGGCGGCATCGCGATCAACGCGCCATCGGGCACGCTGGCGGCCATCGCATCGAGGCTCATCGGTGTCATCGGCAGTTCCTCCAAGCGCCACTTTACCCCCGCCCGCCGCCGCGCCATAGCCCGCGCATGCGCATACGCCACGCAACCCCGGCGGACGCCGCGACACTGAACGCGATCCGCGTCGCATCCTGGCAGGATGCTTATGCTGACCTGCTGCCCGCCGATTTCCTGCGCGACCAATACCCCGCGCTATGTCGTGCGAACTGGGACCAGGTGCTGGCCGAAACACCACCCGGCGTGGTGCTGCTGGCGGAAGACGCCGGCCGCGCGCTTGGCCTCATCTCCGTCTGGCTGCGCGACGGCGCCGCCTATATCGACAGCCTGCACATGATGCCCGGCGCGCGCGGCCAGGGCATCGGCGCGCGACTGATCGGCGACGCGCTGGCCTGCCTCGCCGCTATGGGCGCGCGCGGCGCACGGCTCACCATCATCGAGGGCAATACCGGCGCGCTACGCTTCTACCAGCGCCACGGCGCCACCCCCGGCGCGCCATACGACACCACCATGTTCGGCGTCCCCATCCGCTACCAGGACATCACCTGGCCCGACGCCGCGCCGTTGCTGCGCCTGGGCATGCAGGTGCCAGCCCCCGGCCTCGCGCTGCGCCCCATCACCGATGCCGACAAGCCCAGCATCGCCGCCATGAACACCGACCCCGCGGTGATGCGCCACTTCCCTGCACCCATGACGCGCGCCGAATCAGACGCCTGGGTGGACCGCCTGATGGCGCATCACGCCACGCACGGCTTCGGCTTCTGCGCGGTGGACTTGCCCGATGCGCCCTGCATCGGCGTGGTCGGCCTGATGCATATTTCCTGGTCCGCGCCCTTCACGCCGGCGGTTGAAATCGGCTGGCGGATCCGGCCTGGTTTTCAGCGCCGTGGCCTGGCCACGCAGGCCGCGCGCCTCGCGCTGCGCCATGCCTTCGACGTGCTGCGCTTGCCGCGCATCGTGGCCTTCACCATCCCCGCCAATGCGCCCAGCCAGGCCGTGATGCACCGCCTCGGCCTGCACCCCGCCGGCCGCTTCGGCCACCCGCGCATCGGCCCCGAACACCCGATGCACGAGCACCTGCTCTTCAGCATCGAGGCGTCGTGATTCAGCCCGCGCGAATGCCCCGCGCGCGGATCACCCGGCCCCATTTCTCGTTCTCGCGCGCCAGATAGGCGGGCCATTGCTCGGGCGTGCCCGGTGTGGCCTCCATGCCGCCCTCGGTCAGCCGCGCCAGCAGCGTGGGGTGCGCCATCGCCGCGCGCACATGCTCCGACAGCCGCGCGATGATCGGCGCGGGCGTGCCCGCGGGCGCCAGCATCGCGAATTCGGAGGCGCATTCAAAACCGGCGAGCGAGGCGTGCTGCTCGGCAATCGTGGGCACATCCGCGGCCTGCGCGCTGCGGGTCGCATTGCCCACGCCCAACGCCGTCACGCTGCCCGCGCGCATCAGCGGCAGCGCGGTCGGCGCATCGGTGGGCCCGAAGGCGATCTCGCCTGCGATCAACGCCTGCGCGGCCGGCCCGCCGCCGCGATAGGGCACATGCAGCAATTCCACGCCCGCCATGATCGCGAACAACTCGGCCGCCAGATGCGCCGAGGAACCCACGCCCGAGGACGCATAAGCCACCTGCCCGGGCCGCGCCCGCGCCTGGTCGATCAGCGCCGACATGCCCGCAATGCCGCTGCGCGGATTGGCGCAGAAGAAGATCGGGCTGCGCCCCAGCACGCCCACCGGCGCGAAGGCGGTGTTGTTGTCATAGGGCAGGTCCATCATGTGTGGCGCCATGCTGTAGGTGCCGTTCGCACCCACCAGCAGCGTCAGCCCATCGGGCCGCGCGCGCGCCACCGAAAGATGCCCCACCGTGCCCGAGCCGCCCGGCCGGTTGTCCACCACGAAGGGCTGGCCCAGCGATTCCGTCAGCCGCTGCGCGACCAGGCGGGCCAGGAAATCCGTGCTGCCGCCGGGCGCCCAGGGCACCACGATGGTCACCTGGCGTTCAGGCCAGGCCTGGGCGAGGGCGGGCGTGGCCAGCAGCGGCAAGGCCAGCATGGTGCGACGATGGAACATGGGCTTCCTCCATTGTTATGGAGGAAGCTTCCGCTGCCCCCCCGGGAGCGTCAACCGAGGCAGCGCACCAGCATTTCCGCGCTGCGCCCATTGGCGATGGTCGCGGCCCGCGCGTCGTAACTATGCGCCCCAAGCCGCGCGAAGGCGTGGTCCACATCGGCGTGGATCATCACGCTGGCCATCGCGTGCCCGGCCAGGCCGGCGCTGATCGCGGCCTGCGCCTCGGGCGGCACGAACTTGTCCTTGGCGGCGATGTGCACCAGCGCGGGCGCGGTGATCTTCGCCGCATCCGCGACCAACCCCTCCAGCCCCACGCCGTAATAGCTGATGTTGCAATCAGCGCCCCCTTGGGCATCCGACTGCGTCGCCATTATGAAGGCCAGCCGCCCGCCCAGGCAGTAGCCCATGGTGCCGACCTTGCCATTGCAGCCGGGCAGGGCGCGTGCCGCGGCGATGGTGGCCTTCAAATCCTCCACCGCCTTCGCCTGGTCCATGCCCTTCATGTAGCCGAAGGCCGCTTCCCATTGCGTCTGCCCGCCATCCGGGTCCAGCTCCACGCCCGGCTTCTGCCGCCAGAACAGGTCAGGCGAAATCGCGATGAACCCCATCGCCGCGACCCAGTCCGACAGCGCGCGCATGGTGCGGTTCACGCCGAAGATTTCCTGGATCATCACGACTGCGCCGACAGGCTTGCCCTTGGGTTCCGCGACATAGGCGCTGAACGCGCCCGCACCATCCGTCGCCTTGATGCTGATCTCCGCCATGGCGTCCTCCTTGTGCTGCACTGCTATTGCCTGCATGTAACCCGTGATGCTCCGCCGCGCCATGCTCGCCACCGCCGCGCTGCTGCCCTCGCGCGGGCAGGCCGATGCGCTGCGCGACGCCGGCTGGACGCACCAGGAATACAGCGGCATCGCGCCCGCACGCTTCACCGCACAGCCCGATGGCGTTCGCGTGGAAGGCCAGTCCGCGGGCAGTTTCGTCTGGCGCACGGTGCAGGGCAGCGCGCAGTGCCTGGCCTGGCGCTGGCGCGTCGATGCCGGCCCGCCCGGCACACCATTGACCCGCCGCGGTGGCGATGACCGCGCGCTGTCACTCGCCGTCGGTTTCGTCGGCTTCCCGCCGCAATCCAGCGCCTGGCAGCGCACCCAGCACGGCATCGCGCAAGCCCGCGCCGGCGCGCACCGCCTGCCGCGGTCGATCCTGATCTATGTCTGGGGCGGCACCAGCGACGAGCCGCAGCGCTTCTATTCCCCCTGGGCCGCCGGCCTTGGAAAAGTATTCCGCCTGCGCGCCGCCACCGCGCCCACCGCGCAATGGTTCGAGGAACGCGTGGACCTGGCCGCCGATTGGCGCCTTGCCTTCGGCGCCGACCCGCCGGCCTTGCAGGAAATCGTCATCGGCACAGATGTCGATGACACCCGCAGCCGCATCGATGCGCGCATCGAGCGCATCCGCTTTTCCGCCTGTTGAAAGACGCACCAATGGACCGCCAGAATTTCCGCAACGCCATGTCGCGCCTGGCGGCCGCCGTGAACGTCATCACCACCGATGGTGCCGCCGGCCGCTCGGGCTTCACCGCCAGCGCGGTGTGCAGCGTGACCGATGATCCGCCGACGTTGCTGGTCTGCATGAACCGCGGCAATTCCAACGCCGACGCATTCCTGGCCAACCGCGTGCTGTGCGTGAATGTGCTGGGCGCGGGTGCGGAGGAAATCTCCAACACTTTTGCAGGCCAGCGCGGCCTGGAAGGTGCGGACCGCTTCACCGTGGGCGAATGGCTGCACCTTGAAACCGGCGCGCCCGTGCTGCAATCAGCCGCGGCCGCCTTCGATTGCGACATTGTGGAAGTGGCCGAACAAGGCACCCACGCCGTGCTGTTCGCGCGTGTGCGCGCCGTGCGCCTTGGCCCCGACAGCGGCGGGCTGGTGTATTTCCAGCGCCGCTATCACGTCGTCGCTTAGCTTCCCACGCACAGCGCCGCCACAACGCGGCACGACGCACTGCGGTCGCGGCCATTGCACTGCGCCAGCGCCGCCCGTTCCGCATCCGCCCGCGTCGGGCCATTGGCCGCCGTCACGAAGGTCACGCGGTTCACGCTCGGGTCATGCGTCTGCACCACCGCGATCAGCCGCGTCGCCTGCGCCGCAGCACCACAGCCACTGTTGAATTCTGTCAGCAACCGGCAATCGCCACGCGCCTGCGCCCGACACGCGCCCTCCGCCCGCGCATGCACGATGTCGCGCCCCACGGCACCTTCATTGGTGCCGATCGCGGGCGTCGGCGGCAGTGCTGCATAGATGGCACCCCAGCGCTGCCCGCGCGGCGGCTGCGCACTGACCGGCCCACTCGCCACCCGCTGCTGCGCCGCCGGCCTTGGCATGCCGGAATTGACCATCGCGTGCCGCTGCTGGTTCAGGAAATCATGCGCCGCCCGACAACGGATCATGCACGCCGCCTGGTTGGATTGCGCAGCACACTCGCCCGCGCACATCGCCGCCGGCGAGGACGCGCCCGCCAGGCCCGGCACCAACAACATCATGACCAGCATCATCACGCGCATGGGCAGCACATATCACCACAACCATCGCGCTTGCCACACAAGCGTGTGATGCCACTTCAGGTTGCGGCAGGCATGGTCAATACAGCCGCCAGCCCACCGCCCGCGCGATTGCGCAACACCACATCCCCGCCATGCGCGCGCAGAATATTGCGCGCGATCGTCAGCCCCAAACCAGTGCCACCCGTCTCCCGATTCCGACTGCCCTCCAGCCGCCGGAACGGCTGGAACACGCCCTCCAACTGGTCCTCCGGAATGCCTGGCCCCTCATCCTCGACCCGAATGGCGAACTGCGCGCCATCACGCGCCAAAGCCAGCCGCGCCGCACCGCCATAGGCCATCGCATTGCCCACCAGATTGGCGAGCGCCCGCTTCAACGACGCAGGCCGACCCACCGCGGGCATCCGCTCCGGCCCCTCATAACCGATCCTCTCGGCCGCCTCCGGCGCCGCATCCGCCGCCTCATCCAGCACCGTCTGGCACAGGGCGGCCAAATCAAACGCCACACTCGGCTCCCGCGCCGCATCATCGCGCGCAAAAGCCAAGGTGGCGTCGATCATCGCCTCCATCTCCGCCAAATCACGCAGCATCTTCTGCCGCTGCTCGTCATCATCCATGAACTCCGCACGCAGCCGCAGCCTGGTGATCGGCGTGCGCAAATCATGCCCGATCGCCGCCAACATCTGCGTCCGATCATCCACAAAACGCCTGATCCGGCTGGCCATCGTGTTGAAAGCCACCGCCGCACGTACCGTCTCGCTCGGCCCCACCTCCGGCAAAGGCGGCGCATTCACATTGCGACCCAACGCCTCCGCCGCCACCGCCAAATCCGCCACCGGCCGCGTCAACCGCCTGACCCCCCACAAGATCAACGCCGCCGCACAGAAACTCATCGCAATAAACGCCCACAGGAAATTCTCGCTGTGCCACGGCCGCGGCGCCGGCGGCGTGATCCGCAAATTCAACCACCCCCCATCCGCCATCCTGAGCGACAACAGAAAACCATTGGGCGGCACATGCGCACTCAACACCTCCCGCGGGCGAAACCGCGCCGGCCCCAAAGCCGGCCCCGGCGCATTCAACCGAAACCGCTGCGCAACCTCAGGCGGCACCGGCGGCATCCCCGGCTGCACCAACGGAACCTGGTCATAACTCGC
>JAAFHD010000358.1 GCA_013298245.1 Alphaproteobacteria bacterium | reverse complement strand
GGAAGACCTGCATGAGCGCGAGCGACAGGCGGTTCACGCGGACGTCGTTGTATTCCCAATGCGTGCCGGGTGCCTGCAGCACGCGCGCGGGATTTTTGGTGGCGCGGCCTTCCGCCGAAAGCTGCCGGCCACGATCGATGCGGTCATGCTTGCCCCATAATTCGCCCTCCCATTCGGAGGTGTTGGTCAGCATGTGGCGCCAGGTGATGCCGCTGTTCTGCGGGCTGTCGAAGCCGCCATCATTGACCAGTTCGCGCACGGGGCGGTCGATGTCGGGGATCAAGCCATCGGCCACCGCGATGCCGGCCAGCAGCGCCAGATAGGATTTGGCGATGCTGAAGGTCTGGTCGATCTGCCGCGTGTCGCCCACGCGGCCCAGGGTTTCGCCGTTGCGGGTGATGATGGCGTTGACCGGGCCGCGCGGGCGGATCGGGCCCATGATGGCGTTGTCGGGTGCCGGTTCGAAAGCGCCGGATTCGAGATAGGCGCGCAGGTCTCGCGGCCAGGGGGATTCGTGCGCGGCGATGAAGTCCAGCGCGGCTTGCAGTTTTGCCATGGCGGCAGGCTACACGCGGGCGCGGCGCTCAACCACCCGGGGGCGTGATGACCGCGAGCACGGCGCCGGCCGAGACTTCGCGCCGGCCGGCGGCGGGCAGGGCGGTGATGGTGCCGGCATGTGGTGCCGTGATGCGCGTCTGCACCTTCATCGCTTCCAGCACCATCAGCAGCGCGCCGGTTTCGACAGTATCGCCGGGCGCCACCGCAAGCTGCGCGATCATCGCGGCGAAGGGGGCGCGCAGCGTGCCGTCGCTGGTGGTGGTTGTGGTGGCGCGGGTGGTCGGCGCGCGGGCGAAGCGCGCGTCATCGGCGCCGATCTGCACATGGATGGTGGTGCCGTCATCGGTGATGCGCGCGGGTTGGGTGATGCCATTCACGGTGATGTGCTGCGCGTCGCGCCATTGCAGAGAGGTGTCGCCCACGCGCCAGCCGGCGGTGATGTCGGTGGTGCCATCGGCCAGGCGCACGGCGCGCGGTGGGCCGCCGGAAATGGGCTGTGGTGTGTCGGGCCCGATACCCGCGGCGTGCAGCGCGGCCAGCGCGCGCAGCGCCGGCGCGGGTGGCGGTGCGGGCATGTGGCGTGTGAGAAATCCGTTGTCGGGCGGGACTGCGGCGAAGGTCGCATCGCGCAAACACGCGGCCAGGAAGGCGCGGTTGGTGGGGATGCCCAGCAGCACCGTCGCGTCCAGTGCTGCGGCCAGTTTGCGACGTGCTTCATCGCGCGTGCGGCCATGTGCCACCAGCTTCGCCAGCATCGTGTCGTAATGCGGCGGCACCAGGCCGGGTGCGGTGATGGCGTGGTCGAGGCGGATATCGGCGGGCGGTTCCCAGGCCAGGATGGGGCCATGCTGGGGCGCGAAATCAAGCGCCGGATCTTCGGCGCAGAGCCGCGCTTCGATGGCGTGGCCCTGCCATCGGATGTCGGCTTGGGTGAAGGGCAGTGCCTCGCCCATCGCGATGCGCAGTTGCCATTCCACCAGGTCGATGCCGGTGAGCAATTCGGTGACGGCGTGTTCCACTTGCAGGCGCGTGTTCATCTCCATGAAGGTGAAGCGGCCATCGGCGCCCAACATAAATTCCACCGTGCCGGCGCCGATGTAGCCGACATGGCGCGCGAGGCGCACGGCCGCATCACCCATGGCAGCGCGCAGGTCAGCGGGCAGGGCAGGACCTTCCTCGATCAGCTTCTGGTGGCGGCGTTGGACGGAACAATCGCGTTCGCCGAGATGCAGCACATGGCCATGCGCATCGGCCAGCAGCTGGATTTCGACATGGCGCGCGCCCAACAGCGCTGGTTCCAGCAGCAGCCGCGCATCGCCGAAGGCGGCGGCCGCTTCGCCGCGTGCCTCGGCCAGAGCGGCGGGCAGGTTGGTTGCATCTGCAACCATTCGCATGCCACGCCCGCCACCGCCGGCCGCGGCCTTGACCATGACCGGATAGCCGATGCGCGCGGCGGCCGCGATGAAGGCGGCGTCCGCCTGGTCATCGCTGTCATGGCCATCAAGGCAGGGCACGCCGGCCTCGCGCGCCACCTGCTTGGCGGCGGCTTTGTCGCCCATGCGCGCGATGACTGGCGCCGGTGGGCCAACGAAGACCATCCCGGCATCCGTCACGGCCTGCGCGAAGGCGGCGTTTTCGGAGAGAAAGCCATAGCCCGGATGGATCGCATCCGCGCCCGTGCGCCGCGCAGCGTCCAGGATGGCGGCGATGTGCAAATAACTCTCGCGCGCGGGCGCGGCGCCGATGCGCACCGCCACATCCGCCGCCAGCACATGCGGCGCGGCGGCATCCGCATCCGAATGCACCGCGATACAGCGCAGTCCCAACCCACGCGCCGCGCGCATGACCCGCAACGCGATCTCGCCGCGATTGGCGATCAGCAGATTCACCGCCGCTCCAGGCCCATGCGGCGCGCGATGATCTGCAACATCACCTCATCCGCGCCACCGCCGATGGAACCCAGGCGGTAGTCGCGAAAGGCGCGGCTGACCCAGTTCTCCCAGGTGTAGCCCATGCCGCCCATGAACTGCATGCACCAGTCCGCCACCTCGCGTGACAGCCGCCCCGATTTCAGCTTCGCCATCGACGCCAATTCGGTCACGTCCTGGCCGGCCACATACAGCTCCGTCGCGCGATAGGTCAGCGCGCGCAGCGCCTCGATCTCGGTCTTCAATTCCGCCAGCTTGAACTGGATGAACTGGTTGTCGAGCAGCGCCTTCCCGAAGGCTTTCCGCTCGCGCAGATATTCCGCGACATGGTCGATCAACTGCCCCATCGCGAGCCGCCTGGCCGCCGCGTTCAACCGCTCCTCCTGGAACTGCTTCATCTGGTAGGTGAAGCCGCGTCCCTCCTCACCCACCAGGTTGCGCGCGGGCACGCGCAGATCGTCCAGAAACAGCTGCGCCGTATCGCTGCACCACATCCCGAATTTGCGGATCTTCCGGCGCGTCACGCCCGCGCGGTCCGGCCCGCCGGGCGTCTCGCGCAACGGCACCACCAGCAGTGATTTGTTGCGATGCGCGGCGCCATCACCCGTATTCGCCAACAGGCATACCCAATCGGCCTCCATGCCATTGGTGATCCACATCTTGCCGCCATCGATGACGTAGTCATCGCCATCCCGCCGCGCCGTGGTTTTGATGGATGCGACATCCGAACCCGCGCCGGTTTCCGACACGCCGATCGCCACCACCACATCGCCCGCGATGGCCGGCGCCAGATATTCCCGCCGCAACGCATCGCTGCCGAATTCCGCAATCGCCGGCGTCGCCATATCCGACTGCACAGCCAGCGCCATGCCCACGCCCTGCGCCTTCATGTGCCCAAGCGCCTCGCCGGCCGCGAGCGAGTAGGAAAAATCCAACCCCTGCCCGCCAAACGCCACCGGCTTGGTGATGCCGAACAACCCCAGCGCACCCGCCTTCTTGAACAACGCGCGGGAGGGGAAACACTCCGCCTCCTCCCACGCATCCACGTATGGGTCGATCTCGTCGGCGACAAAGCGCCGCACGCTGTCCATCAGCGCGTGATGGTCGGCCCCATAGGGCATGGCTCAGCGCTCGCGGAACAGCACCGGCAGGCCGCGCCAGAACAGTGCGAGGCCCAGGCCCCACATCACGTAGATGCCAACGCCGCGGATCATCGCCGTCGTGTTGCCATTGGCGAAAAGCGGGTTGCCCTTGATCAGCGGCACCAGCATCCACGCACCCAGCACCAGCGGCAGCGCCAGGCAGAACAGCACGGCGAACAACGGCAGCGGCAGGCCGGCGGGGCGCTTGGGTTCCAGCAGCGCGAACAGCACGCCCCACAGCCCGCCCCAGAAGCAGGCATTCCACACGGCGGGAACGCCAAAGGGCGGGATCGCCGTCTGGCGGAAGGCGGGGTTGGGCGACCAGCCCATCCCGTGGAAAAACGTGATGGTCGATTGGTGGAAAAACAGCACGCCCAGGAAGGCGGCGGCAAAGCCAAGCAGCAGGCGTATGGGCATC
>JAAFHD010000357.1 GCA_013298245.1 Alphaproteobacteria bacterium | reverse complement strand
GATGCACTCGCCGCCGAGATCGCCACGCGCGAAGCCGCCTTCATGGGTGGTGTGATGCCCGCCGCCGACGCAGTCGCCGAAGCCCGCCGCATCGCGGCCAGCGCGACGCGCCCCGTCATCATCGCCGACACCCAGGACAACCCCGGCGGCGGCGGCCATGGCGACACCACCGGGCTGCTTGCGGAACTGATCGCCCAAGGCGCCGAGGGCGCCGTTCTCGCCATCATGAACGACGCCGAAAGTGCCGCCGCCTGCCACGCCGCCGGCATCGGTGCCACCATCGCGCTGACCCTCGGCGGGCGCAGCGATGGCGCGCCACTCGCGGTCACCGCCAGCATCGAAAACCTCACCGATGGGCGCTTCACGCTGACCGGCCCGATGGGCCGCGGCAACCCGGCTGATCTCGGGCCATGCGCGCTGCTGCGCATCGGTGGCGTGCGCGTGGTTGTGGTCTCGCGAAAAATGCAGGCCCATGACCAGGCGGTCTTCACCCAGATCGGCGTTGACCCCGCCGCGCAGCGCATCGTGGCGGTGAAATCCTCCGTGCATTTCCGCGCCGATTTCCAGCCGATTTCCGCCGCCGTCCTGGTCGCCGCCGCACCCGGCCCGGTGGTGGCCGACCCCGCCATGCTTCCCTTCACCGCACTGCGTCCCGGGCTGCGTTTGCGCCCCGGCGATAACCGCCGTTTCGGAGCCACCTGATGTACGCCTACGCCACCCTGGGTGCGGCCGATTTCGACCGCGCCGTCGCCTTCTACGATGCAACCCTCGCCCCCTTGGGGATCCGCCGCGACAACACCTGGCCCGAGGGCGGCTGGGCGCGCTATCGCCACCCTGATGGCGGCGCCGCCTTCTATGTCGCGCGCCCCTTCAACGGCGCGCCCGCCAGCGCCGGCAATGGCAGCATGCTGACCTTCACCGCACCCGATGAAGCGACAGTGCGCGCCGTGCACGCCGCGGGCCTGGCCGCCGGCGGCACGGATGAAGGTGCCCCCGGCGCGCGCGCGCATTATGGCGGCTTTTTCTTCGCCTATTTGCGCGACCCCGATGGGCACAAGCTGTGCGTCACCGTGGGCTACCCCTTCACGCAACTGCCCTGATCAACGCGCCAGCGCGCGCCTCGCATTATCCGCGCGTTCCGCCAGACGCTGGCCTTCCGCACCCGCCAGGAAGCTGTCGGCGCGTTCCACATCCAGCCGCTTGGTGCCGCACCAGGCGGCGCGATCCTGCCCGCGCCGACGCGGATCCACCGCCGGCGGCTGCACGCTTTGCAGGTATTGGTTCCACGCGCTCTCACCGCCCTGCGCGCGGATCGCGATCAGCGCCGCACCTTCGATCCGCGCCGCGCGATCCTGTGCCGACAGCGACACCGGCACCCCGCACACCGACGCCGCCCGCACCAATTCGCCAAACACCGGCGCGCTGGTCACCAGCTCCTGCAAATCATAGCCCTGCGCGCCACCTGACCCACCGCCAAACGGGTTCAGGCTTCGCATCGTGGAGCAGCCAGCCAGCACGGGCAGGATCAACAGCAGGGGCAGGATTTTGCGCATGTGCGCAGAATAGGCGGCGCGCTGCGCGACCGGAAGGGGGCGTCACACCGGCGCGATGCCAAGCGCCGCATCGGCCGCGTCACAGCAGGCCGACAATGCGGCTTCCACCGCCGCCTGGCCCGCCTCCACGCCATCGCGCGCCACATGCACCGGCGCGCCCACCACCACCACGCCGCGCCCGAAGGGCAGTGGCAGCATCATGCGGTCCCAGGATTTCAGCCGGATGTGGCGCGTGGTCGCGGCCGCCCCCGGCACGATCGGCAGGCCCGATGCGGCGGCCAGTGCCGCGGTGCCAGGTGCCGCCACGCGCCGAGGCCCGCGCGGGCCATCGGGCGTGATCGCCACCACATCGCCCGCGCGCAACAGTCGCAGCATGGACAGCATGCTGGCCGCACCGCCCTTGGACGAACTGCCATGCACCGTCGCCAGGTCGAAATGCGCAATCACATCGCCGATCAGCCGCCCGTCATTGTGCTGCGACACCAGCACATGCGCACGCCGCCCGGCCAACGCCGGCACGCGCTGCTTGGCGAAGCGCCACATCATCGGCATCAGCGGCAGGCGTTCATGCCAGAAGCAATGCACAGCACTGCTGCCCTGGACGGCCAGCGGCGCCATGTGTTCCTCGCCCACCAACCGCCAGCGCGTGGTGGCATAGACGAAGCCCAGATACCGCCCCAGCAGCCAGGCGCCGAGGGCAAGGGTTCCGGGCCGGCGGAGGAGGCGCTTCAACATCGCCTCGCGCAGTAACGCTAGGCCGGCAGATAGACCAGCCCCGCCCGGAAAGCCGCGGCACAGGCGGGCCAGGAATAGCGTTCCGCATGCGCGCGCGCCGCATCGCGCGGGCAGGCCAGCGCGGTGATGCAGGCGGCGCGCAGGTCTTCGTCCAAGGCGCCCGCGCGCGGATCGGTCACCACATCGATCGGCCCCTGCACCGGGTATGCCGCGACCGGCGTGCCGCAAGCCATCGCCTCCAGCAGCACCAGGCCGAAAGTATCGGTGCGCGAGGGGAAGACGAAGACATCGGCTGCGCGATAGGCCGATGCCAGCGCCTCGCCCATGCGCCAGCCGGCGAAATGCGTGCCCGGAAAGCGTGCCTGAAGTGCTGCGCGTTGCGGGCCATCGCCGACCACGACCTTGCTGCCGGGCAGGTCCAGTGCCAGGAAAGCCTCGATGTTCTTCTCCACCGCCACGCGCCCGGCATAGAGGAAAATCGGGCGCGGCAGGTCAGCGAAGTCGGTGGTCGGGCCTTGGCTGAACAGCGCCAAATCGACGCCACGCGTCCAGGGCAGCACATGGTCGAAGCCGCGCCCGCGCAATTCCACCTGCAAGGAATGCGTCGCCGCGAAAGTGCCGGCGGCCGCATTGTGGAAGCGCCGCAGCACCGCCCAGGCCAGCCGCGGCGGCATGCCGGTGCGCGCCTGGAGATACTCCGGAAAACGCGTGTGGAAGCTGGTGGTGAAGGGCCAACCGCGGCGCAGACACAGCCGCCGCATCGCCCAGCCCAGCGGCCCTTCGGTGGCGATATGCACCGCCGTCGGCGCGAAGCCATCGACCATGCGCGCGAGGCCGATGCGCGGCATCAGCGCCAGGCGGATTTCGGGGTAGCTCGGCATCGCCATGCTGCGGAAGCGGTCGGGGCCGATGACTTCCACCACATCGCCCAGTGCGCGCAGTTCATCAGCCACCGTCGCCAAGGTTCGCACCACGCCATTCACCTGCGGGTGCCAGGCGTCACTGACGATCAACAGGCGAAGCGGGCGGTGGGTGGTGACGGGACGCTCCAGTGTCTCCGCCTCGCTCATGCCGGCACGGTCTCGCCGCGCCACATGGACAGGCGGTTTTCCGCTGCCCAGTCGATCAGGCGGAATTGGCCATCGGCGTCTTCCACCAGGGCAGTGCAGCTTTCCACCCAATCACCGTCGTTCATATAGGCAATCCCTTGCACATCGCGCATTTCCGCGTGGTGGATATGGCCGCAGATGACGCCGGCCATGCCGCGCCGGCGCGCTTCACCGGCCAGCGCGGTCTCGAAGCGGTCGATCGCCTTCACCGCCTCCTTCACCTGGCGCTTCAGCCAGGCCGAGAGCGACCAGTACGGGTAGCCCATCTTGATGCGCGCGGCATTGAACCAGCGGTTCACCACCAGCGCCGTGTCGTAGGCCCAGTCGCCCAGATAGGCGATGACCTTCGCATAGCGGATCACGCCGTCGAATTCATCGCCATGGATGACCAGGTAATGCCGGCCATCGGCGGCGATGTGCACCGCCTCCCGCGCGATGGTGACACCCGCCACCTGAAGCCCGAGCCATTGGCGGAACATCTCGTCATGATTGCCGGGGATGTAGGTGATGCGCGTGCCACGTTCGGCCTTTTCCAGGATCAGCCGCAGCACCTCATCGAATTCGGCGTGCCAGTACCAGGATTTGCGCAACCGCCAGCCATCCACCACATCGCCCACCAGATACAGCTGCTCGCATTCCGTGCGCCTGAGAAA
>JAAFHD010000356.1 GCA_013298245.1 Alphaproteobacteria bacterium | reverse complement strand
TGGCGCATATCCGGGCCAAGCCGCGTCAGATGCGTCCAATGCGTGTTGCCATAGGGGCGTTGGCTGCGGCCGAACACGCGGCTGTAGTTGGCCCAGACGGCCCACCACGAACCGCCATGGAATTCCATCGTGGTCAGGCTGCCGGGCATGAAGCCGAAGGGGTGCGTGGCGGTGTGCGCCAGCGTGCCGGCATCGAAGATTTCGACAGAGGAGAGCATCGGCTCCTCCGGGTAGTTCGAGTGTGCTGCGTGGATGCGCCCCTCATGCAGGGACAGGCTGTTCATGTGGATGATCGGGCCTTCGCGCGGCGTTTCGAAGCGCGCGACTTCGCGGAAACCCTGCTTGGTGAATTTCACGATCAGCCGGTCATCGACGACATAGACATGGTCGGCATCCGCGCAGACGCCCTGCCGCGCGGCGGGGGTGGTGAAGCGTGCCACCGGCTCGAAGCGCGGCCCGGCCTGGGCGCGGGCGGTGGTGGCGAGAAAGGGCGCTGCCAGCGCGATGCGGCGAGGGATCATGGCGCGGATTGCGCCATGGCCCTTCGCGGCGCGCAAGCGTTCAGGCGTTGCCGTTCAAATACGCCATCGCGACCTGCGTGCCGCCGGCCTTGTGCGGCACGCCGGCGGCGGCCAGGCCCATCTCCACACCCGCGATGGTGCCGACCAGCTGCAGGTCACCAAGGTCCCCCAGATGGCCGATGCGGAAGACGCGGTCATTCAACTGGCCCAACCCGTTGCCGAGCGACATGTTGAATTTTTCCAGGATGGTCGCCCGCAGGGCATTGGCGCTGTGGCCTTCCGGCAGGCGCACCGCGGTCAGCACGGAGGAATAATGGCGCGGTTCGGCGCATTGCACCTCCATGCCCCAATGGCGCACGGCGCGGCGGGTGGCTTCGGCGTGGCGGTCATGGCGGGCGAAGACATTGTCGAGCCCTTCCTCGGCCAGCATGTCGAGTGCGGCGTCGAGGCCGTAGAGAAGATTCGTGGCGGGCGTGTAGGGGAAATAGCCGGTGGCGTTGGACGCGATCATGTGCTGCCAGTCCCAGAAGGAGCGCGGCAGCTTGGCGGTGGCGCTGGCCTTCAGGGCCTTCTCGGAAATCGCGTTGAAGGACAGACCCGGCGGCAGCATCAGCCCCTTCTGCGAACCGGTGACGGTCACATCCACGCCCCATTCATCGTGGCGGTAATCCATGCTGGCCAGGCCCGAGATGGTGTCGACCAGCAGCAGCGCGGGGTGGCCTGCGGCGTCGATGGCGGCGCGCACGGCGTCGATGCGGCTGGTCGCACCCGTGCTGGTTTCGTTGTGCACGACGCAGACGGCCTTGATGGCGTGCGCGGTGTCGGCGCGCAGGTATTCCTCGATGGCGGCGGGGTCGGCGCCACGGCGCCAATCGCCCTTGATGAATTCGGGGCGCAGGCCGAGGCGCTCCGCCATCTCGCGCCACAGGGATGCGAACCAGCCCGTCTCGCACATCAGCACGCGATCGCCTGGTGACAGCGTGTTGGCCAGCGCCGCTTCCCAGGCGCCGGTGCCCGATGCGGGGTAGATCACCACATGGCCCTTGGTCTTGAAGACGAACTTCACCTTCTCCAGCAGCTGCTTGCCGAAGCGGCCGAAATCGGGGCCGCGATGGTCCATGGTCGGGTTGTCCATCGCGCGCAGCACGCGGTCGGGCACGTTGGACGGCCCGGGTAGTTGCAGGAAATGCCGGCCGGCGACGTGCTTGGATGCGAAATAGACCATGGGTGTCCTCCACTCGAGCCTGATCCGCGAAGGTGGATACACCGCAGCGGTGAATCAGCCTCGCGTTGTTGCGGCCCTTCTGCCCTGCCCTGCCCCCGCCTGCCAATGAGTTCGGCTTCTGCCGGGCATTGGCCACCTTGCGCGAAGGCGCCGCCCCCCCTATCCGGCGCGCATCGCAGGGAGCTTCGCCATGGGTCGCATCGCCAAGATTTTCGCCAATGAAGTGCTGGACAGCCGGGGCAACCCGACCGTGGAAGCCGAGGTCGTGCTGGATTCGGGTGATGTCGGCCAGGCCATCGTGCCGTCCGGCGCATCCACTGGCGCGCATGAAGCGGTGGAGCTGCGCGATGGTGACAAGGCGCGCTACGGCGGCAAGGGCGTGCTGAAGGCGGTGGCGAATATCGAGGGCGCCATTCGCGAGGCGCTGGCCGGCATGGAAGCCACTGACCAGGTGGGCGTGGACAGCGCGATGCTGGCGCTGGATGGCACGCCGAACAAGGCGAAGCTGGGTGCGAATGCGATGCTGGCCGTCAGCCTGGCGACTGCGAAGGCCGCGGCGGCGCATCATGGGCTGCCGTTGTATCGGTACGTGGGGGGCGCGCTGGCGCGCACGCTGCCGGTGCCGATGATGAACATCATCAATGGCGGCAAGCATGCCGATAACCCGATCGACATCCAGGAATTCATGGTGATGCCGGTGGGTGCGGCGACGGGGTCGGATGCGATCCGGATTGGCGCCGAGATTTTCGCGGCGTTGAAGAAGTCGCTGCATGATGCCGGGCACAACACCAATGTCGGCGATGAGGGTGGCTTCGCGCCGAATATCGGCAGTTCGGATGAGGCGCTGGGGTTCATCGCGGCGGCCTGCGAGAAGGCGGGGCACAAGCTCGGCCAGGATGTGATGCTGGCGCTGGATTGCGCGAGCACGGAATTCTACCACGACGGCATGTACAGGCTGGAGGGCGAGGGCAAGACGCTCGATGCCGGCGGCATGGTGGATTACCTGGCCGCACTCTGCGCGAAGTGGCCGATCATCTCCATTGAGGACGGCATGGCCGAGGATGACTGGGCCGGCTGGAAGCTGCTGACCGAGCGCATCGGCGACAAGGTGCAGCTGGTGGGCGATGATTTGTTCGTCACCAACACGGCGCGGTTGATGCAGGGTATTTCGACCGGCACCGCCAATTCCATCCTGGTGAAGGTCAACCAGATCGGCACGCTGACCGAGACACTGGAGGCGGTCGATGCGGCGCATCGCGCGCGCTATACCGCCGTCATGAGCCACCGCTCGGGCGAGACGGAGGACAACACCATCGCTGACCTGGCAGTCGCCACGAATTGCGGGCAGATCAAGACGGGGTCGCTGTCGCGGTCGGACCGGTTGGCGAAGTACAACCGGCTGATCCGGATCGAGCGCGAATTGGGTGGGGCGGCGCGCTATGCTGGGCGTTCGGTGCTGAAGGCCTGAACCACGCCGCATAAATTTCAGCAAATTTCACGATTCGGGGTTGCGCCGGGGGCCGATGCCTGATTCTTTGGCGTTAGGGGATCGGGGGATCCATGGGGTTCTGGCGCGCAGTGAAGCGACGTGTGAAGGCAGCGGTGCCGCCGCTGCTGTTCATGGGCGTTGCTGTCTATTTCGTCTGGCACTCCACCCATGGCGAACGCGGGACCGAGGCGCGTGAGGCGCGGCGCGCCGATATCGCCGGTGCCCAGCAGCAACGCGCGGCGGCGGTCGCGGATCTCGAAGCGGCGCAGCGGCGGGTGAATGGGCTGCGCGGTGAGCGGCTGGACCCGGACCAGTTGGATGAGCGCGCACGGGCACTGCTGAACCTGACGACACCGAATGAAATCGTCATTCCCTATGCCCAGGGCCAGCGTTTGTTCTGACAGCAAGGCTGACATTTAACCATCATTCAGTTAAATGCGTCTTTTGCATTGCAACATAAGGGTTTCCGCACTTGTCCTGACCATCACGGATGGATAGATGGACGGAAGTTGAGGAGCCCCCGCATGCCGCAAGCCGCCGCCACCAAGAAGAAAGGGGCCAAGGCCCCGGCCCCCATCCTGAGCACAGAACAGCTCACCCAAGCCTATCGCGACATGCTGCTGATCCGCCGCTTCGAGGAGAAGGCGGGGCAGCTTTACGGCATGGGTCTGATCGGTGGGTTCTGCCACCTTTATATCGGGCAGGAAGCGGTGGTGGTGGGCGTGCAATCGCAGCTGCGCACCGGTGACCAGGTGATCACCTCCTATCGCGACCACGGGCATATGCTGGCCTGCGGGATGGAAGCGCGCGGCGTGAT
>JAAFHD010000359.1:3604-4044 GCA_013298245.1 Alphaproteobacteria bacterium | reverse complement strand
GGCCGCCGCCACGCTGGCCACGCTGCGCGCCGGCAGCACCACCCGCCGCAGCTGGTTGCTCGACATCACGCCGCCCGCGCGCCCGCCCGTGGTCATCGCCGCCAGCGCCGACGCGCGCGGGCGCGACGTCACGCTGGGCTTCGCCTGCCGCCCGCGCGCGCCGGACGCAGCGCGCGCAGCACTTCTGGAAATGGCGCAGATGGAGCTCGCGCTACACCTGGTGCGCCGCAAGACCGCCGCGCTGAATGCGGCCGACCACGCGCATCTCGCCCGCGCGCGCACGCTGCGTGCCGATATGTCGGGCCTGGTCGCGCAAGGCCCGCCGCGCGCGCGCGCAACGCCACGCATCCCGCGCGTCAGCTACATCACGCTGCGCGCCGGCCAACCCGCCGTGGTCCGCGCGCTGTCCCCCGCGCTGTTCCACCCGGACGAAAAACACG